>CAZNET010000007.1:2789-18123 GCA_964571885.1 uncultured Pirellulales bacterium | reverse complement strand
GCCGTCTTCGATATAGGCATAGATCGGTGCGGCGGGATTGGTGCTGATTCCGTAGAAGCTAAGCCACAGGGACTTGACGCCGATACCGGTCAGTTCGCTCCAGTCACTGATAGAGAGCGGATTGTCAATATAAGCGCCGCCGTAAGAACCGAAGAAGTTGGTGATATGCAAAGACTGCTGGTCAATGGTAATGGTTTCGGTGGCTCCGTCACCTTCGAGGTAAATAAATCCGGATCCGTCACCAAGCCAGTTATTCTTTAACTGGGTTTCACTGGTATAGCTCTCAAAATCGTCGATAACAAAATAATCGGCGACGGTGAATTCCCAGACCTGACCTTTCCACATATTCGGTTCGAGGTCGTTATAGCAGTCCACTCGCCAGTAATAGGTGTTACCGAGAACCAGGCCCAGCGTCGAAATATCGAAGCTGTAAGCCTGTCCGCCTTCGGATACGATATCGTTCGGATCCTGACGGACGGCACCGATAGGATCGGCGATCGTCGCATTGGTGACTTCGTCTTCGTCGCCGGAAAGGTAGAATTCCTGTTCAGATGCACTGGCGGTTCTGTCGCCGGCTTTCCAGTTCAGTACTGCCGTGGTCGGCGGAATGATCTCGCCGTCGATGGCACAGGGATCCCATGCCTGATACAGGCTCTGGATACCCGCGGCCGCCCTGATTTCACGGTCATTCAGTCTGCGGTTGTAGACCCTGATTTCGTCAACGAAACCTTTCATTCTATGACCCATTCGCAGATTGGTGTTGGTAATATTGAGCAGAACGTTGGTTTCGCCTGTTCCCGCGAACGGATGAGGATTGGTGCCGAAAGGATTGGAGACACCCCCACCGCCATTGAGTACGCCATTAACATATTCTTCGGCCCAGCCGTTATTGTCCTGGACATAGTACGTACCCGCACAGTGGACCCAGAGTTCTGTTTGGCCTGAACGCACACCAATGCCGCCTGTACCGAGAGGCTGTTCCTGGCCGCCGAATGGTCCGGCACTGTTCAAGGACCAGTTAAAGGAGTTACGTTCATCCAGACCCATGACCCAGGTTCTTCCGGTATCATTGATCCAGAATTTAGCGAAAGGCTGCTGATATCGATGGTCTGTATTCGGCAAAAGATCGTACTTGACCCACAGCATGGACGTGAAGCCTTCGCCTTCGCCTTTACCGGCTGAAAGCTTGTCCGCCCAGGTATAGACGTCATTAAAGTCGTACGTATTCGGATTACCCGGTGTCCATGATGACGGCCAGGTATTCGAATCAAAGGCAGCATAGTCGATCCACAAGCCATTGAAATCGGAATAATGACCCCAGTCAACATCGGTAACATACCATTTGTTGCCGCCGTTAGGATCGGTGAAAAGGTCATTATTGAAATGCATGGATGTACCGTAATCGAGACCCCAGTCGTTGTCCCCGACCCACGCGTCGGGCGCCAGACATGGATCATCGATCGTTGTGTCCGTAACCCACAAATTAGCATCGGTCAGATTTGTGTCGGCGATTTTACCGGCCACATCGTAAACGATACCGGATCCTGTTGTGCCTGGCTCAAAGTTGTAATAAAGCATCAGGCAGGGATCGTTCTCGAGCTCGCCAAAGGCTGTGCTGAAAAAGCTGACAAGCAAGAGAAGTGACAAAATTGAAATGAATTGTTTGTACATTAGTACTCCTCCTAAAAAAACATTAACATTTACCATCAATCTATAGATTAAGCGAGGGTTCACAACTAACCCGCACAAACAAAATAGTATGCGATTCAAATCCTTGACATAATATATATTATAAAATACTTGTTTTTATCAACACCCTTGCTAATATGATATCAAAATACGGCGGAAATTAAAACGCCTTTTTAGCTCTCAAAAATAACCATATTGCGCATTTTTTGGCATCATGAATAAATGTGAGATTTTATGAGTGGAGTTGAATGAGGATGAGTGTAGAAATGAAAAAAATGCCGAAAGTCATTTTGCTGATCGAAACATCGAGGTCGCCGGGAAGAGAATTGCTTTCGGGGATATCGCGTTATTCGAATTTATACGGACCCTGGCGGTTCTATCGTGAACCTTCCGAATATATCAAGCCGACGATCAAGATCAAAAGTACCGACCAGTTAAAAGACTTTCAGCCTGACGGTATCATTACCCGGGACCTTGGGCCCGAGCAAAATCAGATTCTCAACGACTTTGACGTTCCCGTCGTTTCGGTGATTCATTTCAAAAGCGGCTTGGATGGTGTTTATCCTGTAGTCAGTGACGACCGGCAGATCGGTGAGATGGCGGCGGAATATGTGATGCAAAAGGGATTTGTGAATTTTGCCTTTTGCGGATTTGAGGAGATGATGTGGTCACAACAGCGGGGCGGCAGTTTTGCCGAACGAATCCGAAAAGCCGGCTTTGAGGTCGCTGGGTATCGTCAATCCGAACACCTGAAGAGACAGGGCAGGGACAGGGAAATCCCTGTTTTATCTGAATGGCTCAGATCGCTTCTCAAGCCGGTCGCGGTCCTGACCTGTAACGACGACCGCGGACAGGATGTGATCGAAGCATGCCAGTTGGCCGGTCTGAAAATACCGGCCGAGGTAGCGGTCCTGGGTATCGATAACGATGAGTTTGTCTGTGAGTTCTTGAATGTGTCGCTTTCGAGTGTCGCGTTGAATTTTGAACGGGCCGGGTTTGAAGCCGCCGGGGCACTGGATGCGCTGATGAAAGGCCGACCGCCGAAACAGCCTCGCGTGGTCATCAAGCCGCTGCATGTTGTTACCCGGCGGTCCACCGATATCCTCGCCATCGAGGACGAAGAAGTCAGCAAGGCGATTCGCTTCATACAGGAAAACGCCAGGGATAATATTCAGGTCCAGGATGTGGTCAACGCGGTGGCGATTTCCAGACGCGGGCTTCAGCAGAAATTCAAAGTGTCACTCGGGACCTCGATCCACAAAGTCATCAAACGCTTCAGGACCGACCAGATCGCGAAAATGCTGGTCAACTCGAATATTCCCATCCTTGAGATCGCGCTGTCGCTGGGATTTCCCGGGGTCGAGCATATCGCCCGTTATTTTCGACAGGAAAAGGGCATGAGCCCGGTCGAATACCGCAGGAAATACGGCAGGGCGTAGTGAGGATGCCGTAAAACGTGCGGTTCTGTCTTTTCTCGATTTGTGATAAACGCCGGACCATGCGGAGTGTATCCAATAAAAAAGGCCTGCCGAAAGACAGGCCTTGTATTACCTTCACGATAACCATGGAACAAAACGGTTCTTAGCGTTTTTTCCTGATCAGCGCCAAACCGCCGAGACCGAGCAATGCAATGGTTGCCGGTTCCGGAACGGCTGTGACGACGGTACCGAGTGCACCGCCGAGTTCGGCGACAGGTTTGAGTTCCATAATAACGCCAGTCGCCAGTGTCGGGGTCAGACCGCCGGTCACGTCTTCGAGAGCGTGAACGCCGTAACCGCTGAGCCAGGCTAAATCCGGGTTATTGCTGTCCGGCAGGGTGATATTACCGTTCGCGTCGATGTACTGATCGCCGGTGACATAGTCATCGATGATCGCTCTGGCATCCCCGGCGATAATAAGGGTACCGCCGGTAATATTCGCCGAGGCACCGTCGTTGAAATTGTTTTCTGATTGATAGAAACCACCGCCATTGGTGACGATAATGGTTCCACCGTCCAGATTGAGAATGCCGGAATCGGCGCCCTGTTTGTTGACCCACAGCAATGTGGTGGTGATGGTACCGCCCTGCATATCGAGCTGGCCGTTACCGATTTTACCAACGTGCATGCCTTCGCCCATGGTAACGTTAACCGCACCGCCGGTCATTCTCATATAAGCGTTGGATTTTGTGGTTCCGCCGCTGCCGACGTTTTCACCGAGTGAGAAAGCGGTCCATTGATTTGGATTCTCTGAGAATCCAACATTAATGGTTCCGCCGCTCATGATTATGCCACCTGCTGTTGGAGATGCGCCCATTGTTGAAACTCTTAACTTGTTTCCGACATTGATGGTTCCACCGGTCATATTCACGGTGCCTGTATCGCCGGCAACATAAAACTGCCAGAAATCGGCTCCGGTGGTGGTGCTGTCAATGTTCAGAGTCGGGCTTGATGCGGTACCCTTATAGTGACCCACATAAGCCTTTTTAGCGCCTGGGACCGCGCCGAGATTAACGGTAGTATCCATCTGGATTCTCGCGGTATCACCGGCATTGGTTGGGCGGTCATATGTGGGGGCCGTATTGCCGTCCCAGTTCATGCCGTCACCCCAGGATGATCCGTCTCCGCCGCCGTTCCATAAAATATCTGCTGATGCTAAGGCTGCGAAGGACACAATTAAAGCTAAAACTAACAACTTCTTCATAATACTCCTCCTCGAACAAAATAAACAACGTTCAATTTTTGGTTTTACACGCGTAAAACCGACTACAAATCAATAATTGTGCCTTTGTCTGTTTGCCCAACTGTTCCGGCATACACAGCCGGGTTGACCTTCACCCACAGCGGGGCAAATTTTTAAGACAACAATATATCCGTATTTCAAAGAGGTTTACTGCCGGTGAGTTCAAACAAACTTTCAACTCACACTCCTCTGTCGTTGTGGATACCCCTGTAAATCCTGACCTTACCCAATACAACTGAGATCAATTATATTTATTAAGATGAATAATATCTCGTCAAAATGTATTTTTTTCCCGTCTTTTTGGCATAATAAAGAATCCTGGTAACAGAGCGACTTTATGTCGAAAGGGCGTAAATATACTTTTTTATGTCCGGAAGGATATTCCGCAGGAGTTGCATCAAAAAAAGGCCTGTATCGTTCGATACAGGCCCTGGGTGTTAACTTAATTTGGCATTTACTAATACATTTATTTAGCGTTTTCTTCTGACCAGTGCCAGGCCGCCGAGACCGAGCAGTGCGATGGTAGCTGGTTCGGGAATGGCTGTCACCACCGTTGCCAGTTGACCGCCGACAGGTTTGAGTTCGACAATAAGGCCCACAGAAATGGTCGGCGTTAAGCCGCCTGTGACGTCTTCGTAAGCGTGAACGCCGTAGCCGCTGAGCCAGGCTTCGTTACCGCTAAGGTTCGGATCGCCCGCCGGATGCACGGTGCCGCCCTGATCGATATACTGATCGCCTGTGACATAATCGTCAATGATAGCTCTCTGGTCGCCTGCGAGGATCAGTGTTCCGCCGGTGATATCCATCATGGTATCGTCTGCGATACCCTGCTGGCCCGCGAAAAGCTGACCGGCATTGATCGTACCGCCGTCCAGGTGGAGATATCCGTCGCCATCCTGCCAGTTGTGTTTTCCGACATAAACAACGTCGGGTTCATTAATGACACCGCCGGTCATGTTGAGCACACCGTCGCCGATCATGCCGATGATCGTGGGTCTGGTATCGTCGTTGGTGTAGGTGCCGCCCATCATATTCCAGATAGCGAGCACTTCATTTGCGCCGTCGCCATTGGTGCCGCCGAGCTGGAAGGCATGCGTAACGGTATAGCTTGCGCCGTCATACATATTGAGAACCGCCGGTGAGTTGGTACCGACCGCTGACATGTACCTGGCCTGGCCGTTGGTATCGATCGTTCCGTAAAGATCAACGGTCGAGGGACTGCCCAGCGCCTTGATGGTACCGGTTGCGACACCCGTCGAGGTGACGGTCAGGGTGTCTCCGTCTGCGAGGATATAGTCGTTGGCATCCGGTCCGCTAACGACATAATCGACAGCCTGAGCCCCTGTCCATAATACTGCGATTAAAGCTAAAACGAACAACTTCTTCATAATACTCCTCCTTTAAAAAACTAAAACTCTTCTTCTGTTTACCGGTTTTACACGTGTAAAACCACTTTAAAAGGATCATTGTCCGTGCAGCCATTTATTTGACATTACCGGCTTGCATCGCCGATTGACCTTCACCCTTGTCGTGTAAACAGACGCCGGACAACAGGATCATTTCAGTATTGATTTACCAATGTGCCTGCAGAAAGCGGTGAGATGGGAATTGATTGAAGAAATGCTCTTCACTCATCGCTCTCCTCCTTCTTAAATTGTCATGTTTTAACCATGTTTTTCAGGTTCGCGAATTAAGTGAAAACTCACGAAACCAAAATAAGGATATCAGAACGGCTATTGCTGTGTCAAGAGTATTTTTTGGCAGATTTAAAAATTTTTTTGGGTTGACAGAAAGTGGTCATTTTTAAGCGATTATTTGAGGATTTCGTTCATAAAAAACAGGGCCTGTCAGATGACAGGCCCTGTCCATGTTGCTTAATGTTTAAGAACAATAGGTGTTCTTAGCGTTTTTTCCTGATCAAGGCCAATCCGCCAAGACCCAGCAGCGCGATGGTTGCCGGTTCGGGAATCGCTGTCACGACTGTTCCCAGTTGACCGCCGAGAGCGGCAACCGGCTGCAGTTCAACCAGCACGCCCGCACCGATGGTCGGGGTCAGACCCCCTGTGATATCTTCATAGGCGTGGACACCGTAACCGCTCATCCAGGCAGCATTGCCGTTGAGGTTGGGGTCATCGGCAGCCTTCACATCACCGCCATTGGTTATATACTGTGTACCAAGAACATAATCCGAAATGACGCTTCTGGCATCACCTTCGATGATCAGTGTTCCGTCGGTGATGTTGAAATAAGTTTCTGCAGCAATACCTGATTCGCCTGCGAACAGAGAACCGACGATGATGGTTCCGCCATCGAGATCGATCTGACCATAGGCGCCCTGCCAGTTGTGCTTACCAACGTAAGCAGTGGTTTTGGCGTCAATGGTTCCGCCGGTCATGTTGAGCTTTCCGTTACCGATCTTACCGACAATCAGGCCGGCAGCCGCAACGTCAGCATTGGCGACCGTGACGGTTCCGCCTGACATATTCATGGTACCCAGACCGCCTTCGCTGTTGAAGCCAAGCGAAAGGCCGGTATAGGTGGTAGCGGCATTGTTGATGGTCAATGTACCGCCGGTCATGTTCAGTGTGTTGAAAATACCAGTGTCATTGAGTCTCAGTCTTTTGGTGACTGCGTTAGTGGCGGAATCGATCAGGCAGACTGTTCCATCAACGTTAAATTGAGCCTGGTCGGCATCGGTGGGAACCGCGCCGCCCCAGTTACCGGGATCATCCCAGCGGCCGGTACCGTTTGCGTCATCATAAGCGACACCAAATGCGCTGATTGACAACACTGCGATTAAAGCTAAAACTAATAACTTCTTCATAATACTCCTCCTCGTAACAAAAAAACTTCAGTTAGAGTTTTGGTTTTACACGCGTAAAACCACTTCAGAAAAATCATTGTCCAGGCATTTATTTTTCTGACCGCTCCGGCGTACTCCGCCGGTTGACCTTCACCTTCGGTCGGTGAATATTTGTCGGACAAGACTTGCCTATATCAATTTACCAATGTGCCTGCAGAAAGCGGTGAGATGGGAATTGATTGAAGAAATGCTCTTCACTCATCGCTCTCCTCCTTCTTAAATTGTCATGTTTTAACCATGTTTTTCAGGTTCGCGAATTAAGTGAAAACTCACGAAACCAAAATAAGGATATCAGAACGGCTATTGCTGTGTCAAGAGTATTTTTTGGCAGATTTAAAAATTTTTTTGGGTTGACAGAAAGTGGTCATTTTTAAGCGATTATTTGAGGATTTCGTTCATAAAAAACAGGGCCTGTCAGATGACAGGCCCTGTCCATGTTGCTTAATGTTTAAGAACAATAGGTGTTCTTAGCGTTTTTTCCTGATCAAGGCCAATCCGCCAAGACCCAGCAGCGCGATGGTTGCCGGTTCGGGAATCGCTGTCACGACTGTTCCCAGTTGACCGCCGAGAGCGGCAACCGGCTGCAGTTCAACCAGCACGCCCGCACCGATGGTCGGGGTCAGACCCCCTGTGATATCTTCATAGGCGTGGACACCGTAACCGCTCATCCAGGCAGCATTGCCGTTGAGGTTGGGGTCATCGGCAGCCTTCACATCACCGCCATTGGTTATATACTGTGTACCAAGAACATAATCCGAAATGACGCTTCTGGCATCACCTTCGATGATCAGTGTTCCGTCGGTGATGTTGAAATAAGTTTCTGCAGCAATACCTGATTCGCCTGCGAACAGAGAACCGACGATGATGGTTCCGCCATCGAGATCGATCTGACCATAGGCGCCCTGCCAGTTGTGCTTACCAACGTAAGCAGTGGTTTTGGCGTCAATGGTTCCGCCGGTCATGTTGAGCTTTCCGTTACCGATCTTACCGACAATCAGGCCGGCAGCCGCAACGTCAGCATTGGCGACCGTGACGGTTCCGCCTGACATATTCATGGTACCCAGACCGCCTTCGCTGTTGAAGCCAAGCGAAAGGCCGGTATAGGTGGTAGCGGCATTGTTGATGGTCAATGTACCGCCGGTCATGTTCAGTGTGTTGAAAATACCAGTGTCATTGAGTCTCAGTCTTTTGGTGACTGCGTTAGTGGCGGAATCGATCAGGCAGACTGTTCCATCAACGTTAAATTGAGCCTGGTCGGCATCGGTGGGAACCGCGCCGCCCCAGTTACCGGGATCATCCCAGCGGCCGGTACCGTTTGCGTCATCATAAGCGACACCAAATGCGCTGATTGACAACACTGCGATTAAAGCTAAAACTAATAACTTCTTCATAATACTCCTCCTCGTAACAAAAAAACTTCAGTTAGAGTTTTGGTTTTACACGCGTAAAACCTCTTCAGAAAAATCATTGTCCGGGCATTTTTTTCTGACCGCTCCGGCGTACTCCGCCGGCTGACCTTCACCCTCGGTCGAAAATATCAGCCGAACAACTTTTTATACAAATGTCAAAGTACGTGCAAAATGCGGTGAGATCTTAAGGATGGAGACTGAAAACTCACTCATCACTCTGCTCCTTCTTAATTTTTCATCCGTTTGGTATTTTGTTGGTTTTGTTTTTACCAAAATACCGAATATAGATTAACATAATACACCTTTAGTTGTCAAGTTGGTAGTTTTGGATTTTATTCGGAAGTTACCGGTTTTGCCTGAATTGCCCCAAGCTTCATTCGGCTAAAATCTTTATAGACAGTGAATTAGACCGGTAAAAGCGTGTTCGAAATTTTATAAAAAAAAACGACATTTTTTAAAATTTCCGCTTGTTTTTTAATTAAAAAAGGCCTGTATCGTTCGATACAGGCCTTGGGTGTTAACTTAATTTGGCACTACTAATAATACATTTATTTAGCGTTTTCTTCTGACCAGTGCCAGGCCGCCGAGTCCCAACAGCGCGATGGTAGCTGGTTCGGGGATGGCTGTCACCACCGTTGCCAGTTCACCGCCGACAGGTTTGAGCTCGACCAGAACGCCCGTAGCGATCGTCGGGGTCAGGCCGCCGGTAATGTCTTCGACAGCATGAACGCCGTAACCACTCAGCCAGGCTTCATTGCCCTCGAGGTTCGGGTCGCCGGGAGCATAAAAAACACCGCCTGGATCGGTGTATCCTGTCCCCAGAACGTTATCGATAATGTTGGCTCTGAAGTCACCTGGGATGACCACGGTTCCGCCGGTGATGTCCATGTCGGTACCAGCGTCAATACCTATCTGGCCGGCCCAGAGACCGCCTTTAGCGTTAATAACGCCGCCATCCAGTTGCAGTACACCACCCTGGCCGTTCCAGTTGTGCTTACCGAGATACACAGGTGCGTCGGCATTGATGGTGCCGCCGGTCATGAGCATTTCGGCTTTGCCGATAAAGCCAATCATGAACGCCTTTGTGGCATCGGTCTGTGTGATTGTGCCGCCGCTCATGGTCGCTGAGACTGAAACACCACCTACCGGTGTGGAAAATCCGCCAAGCTGAACCGCGTGAGGAACATTCAATATTCCGCCTGACATATTGAACATCGCCGGTCCATTGTCATCGGTACCCTGGAGTCTGAGCTTGTTGGTCGTGTCAGTGGTTCCGCCCTGAATATCCACAAGTGTTGGACCAATGGCGGGATTGCTGTTAAGGATACCGCCGGTCACGTCCAGATCACCGCCGGCAACAACGGTCAGTGATGTGTCATCGACCATAAAATGACTGGCCGTGGTACAGGGACCGGAAATGATATACGTGTTGCTGTATCCCTGGGCACTGACAATCAATGCTGCAATAAATGTTAACACTAATAACTTCTTCATAATACTCCTCCTCGAAAAAACTAAAACTCTTCTACATTTCCTGGTTTTACACGCGTAAAACCACCTTGAAAAATCATTGTCCGATTCGATATTTACCTGACCGTTCCGACACACTCTGCCGGATGACCTTCACCTTCGGATCGCTAAATACCAGTCGAACAACAAAAACAGATTATTGTCAACGTGTCAGTAGAAAGCGGTGAGATATTTGAAGTGCCTAAAGTTTTCCTTCACTCAACGCTCTCCTCCTGAATTTACCACACAGATTTCTTAACAGCAATTCGGTGTGATTTATTCACTTGTAACCTTACTATGGTACGATACCATAATTGTCCTTGGGCGGTCAAGTGTTTTTTTCTTGCTGTATAAGAGTTTTTTATAAAAAGACTTAAAATCGAGTACCTTTATCGGGACGCGAATTTATTTAATCTATTGTGGATGCGGAGGTTAAGAAGATTTGAAGGATTTTATATACAATACGAAGATTTTTTTAATTGATCTGAATATTTTCCAGGAAAAACGTGAATCATGGTCCTTGTCAGCAGAGGTTTGGATAAGAAAAAAGGCCTGTCATCTGACAGGCCTTGTGTAATGCCATCACTAAAAAACTTGCAGGTTTCTTAGCGTTTTCTTCTGACCAATGCCAGGCCGCCGAGTCCCAACAGCGCGATGGTAGCTGGTTCGGGGATGGCTGTCACCACCGTTGCCAGTTCACCGCCGACAGGTTTGAGCTCGACCAGAACGCCCGTAGCGATCGTCGGGGTCAGGCCGCCGGTAATGTCTTCGACAGCATGAACGCCGTAACCACTCAGCCAGGCTTCATTGCCCTCGAGGTTCGGGTCGCCGGGAGCATAAAAAACACCGCCTGGATCGGTGTATCCTGTCCCCAGAACGTTATCGATAATGTTGGCTCTGAAGTCACCTGGGATGACCACGGTTCCGCCGGTGATGTCCATGTCGGTACCAGCGTCAATACCTATCTGGCCGGCCCAGAGACCGCCTTTAGCGTTAATAACGCCGCCATCCAGTTGCAGTACACCACCCTGGCCGTTCCAGTTGTGCTTACCGAGATACACAGGTGCGTCGGCATTGATGGTGCCGCCGGTCATGAGCATTTCGGCTTTGCCGATAAAGCCAATCATGAACGCCTTTGTGGCATCGGTCTGTGTGATTGTGCCGCCGCTCATGGTCGCTGAGACTGAAACACCACCTACCGGTGTGGAAAATCCGCCAAGCTGAACCGCGTGAGGAACATTCAATATTCCGCCTGACATATTGAACATCGCCGGTCCATTGTCATCGGTACCCTGGAGTCTGAGCTTGTTGGTCGTGTCAGTGGTTCCGCCCTGAATATCCACAAGTGTTGGACCAATGGCGGGATTGCTGTTAAGGATACCGCCGGTCACGTCCAGATCACCGCCGGCAACAACGGTCAGTGATGTGTCATCGACCATAAAATGACTGGCCGTGGTACAGGGACCGGAAATGATATACGTGTTGCTGTATCCCTGGGCACTGACAATCAATGCTGCAATAAATGTTAACACTAATAACTTCTTCATAATACTCCTCCTCGAAAAAACTAAAACTCTTCTACATTTCCTGGTTTTACACGCGTAAAACCACCAATCATACATTCGCTGTCCGGAGAACCGCCTGACCGTCTCGGCAAACACTGCCGATTGACCTTCACCTTCGGTCAATGATATCGCCGGGACAACATTACTTTTGTAATTATCAAAGGGCTGTAGAAAGCAGTGAGTTTAATAGCTGTATCCGATGATGTGACCTGTTCACTCATCACTCTCCTGTTTTTCTTCGTATTTTAAATTTCGTTATTCTTAAACTGAATAACTACTAAAATCCATCTTGCATTTTATAAGATGGGGAATGTGGGGTAAACAGCAAATTGCGGATATATTTTGTTGTTTTGCGACAAGTATTGTACATTTCAGAAAAGATACATTAGAATGCCGATAAATGTCGTAAATTGCAGAAGCAGTTGCAGTAATAAACAATAGGTGCTGAATCGTTTTGCAGAAGGATTAATCCATGCGGCAGTCGATAAAAGTGGCTTTGCTTTTTGAAACCGCCCGTGCTTATGAACGGGCGTTATTACGCGGAATCGCACGATATTCCATTTCTCACGGGTCGTGCATGTTTTATAAAAAGTCTCCTTACTTGACCAGGGCAGGAAGTACCGATCGAATCTGCCGGTGGATTAAAAAATGCGGTGTAGACGGGATTATCGTTCGTGATATCGATCATTTTGATAAGATCCTTGCCCTTGGCCTGCCGACGATCGCCGCTCCTTATAAAGGCAGCTACGATCCCCATATTCTGGCGATTCGAGGTGACTGTCACGCGGACGGCGCACTGGCGGCGGCACATTTACTTGACAAGGGATTTCAGAATTTCGGGTATTGCGGCATTGACGAGCTGGAATGGTCGCACGAGCGTTTTGAAGGATTTCAAGAGCGTGTCCGGCGTGAAGGATTTGAGCCGTATAACTATAAAAGATCCCGTAAAAAAATGTCCGAGGAAGAGGAGATCCATGATATCGCTTCCTGGCTGAAGAAACTGCCGACACCGATCGGCATCATGACCTGTGTGGATGAGCGAAGTCAGCAGGTCGTCGAGGCGTGTACTGTCGCGGATATTTATATTCCGAATGAAGTGGCGATTATCGGTGTCGATAACGACGAATACATCTGTAATCTGACGAATCCGCCTCTATCCAGCGTGGCTTTGAGTGTTGAAAAAGCGGGCTATGAAGCCGCTGAAATCCTTGAAAGAATGATCAAAGGCCGACCGGTTTCTCACCAGGATATCATTGTCAGTCCGACCCATGTGGTGGGGCGTCAATCGACGGATATCATGGCCGTTAAGGATAAGGATGTTGCCAAGGCCCTGAATTATATCAAACAAAATGCCCGTGATATCATTCAGGTTGACGACGTGGTCCGTGCGGCATCCTTATCGCGACGCAGTTTGGAACGCAAATTCAGACTTACGCTGAACCGTTCTATTCTGGACGAGATTCGCGCTGCGCGCGTCAATCAGATAGCACGGCTGCTGATCGAGACGGATATGACCATCTCGGACATTTCAGTAAAGCTGAATTTTCAGCGGATCGAGAATGTTTCCAGGTATTTCAAGAGAGAAAAAGCAATGACACCGCAGGAATTCAGAAAACGCTATGCTCAGCGCTGATATTGAACATCATCGTTCACTTAGGAAATTCAAATTTCGACTTTATCATAAACAAAAGCCGCCTTAGCTTTTGCTGAAGCTGATTTGCCTTGCTTGAGGGAAATCAAAGATCTTCCCCTTACCGCTCAAAAGCAATTATAAGCGCTGCCCTATAATGATATCTCATCGTTTTGTATATTTTTACAGATAAAATATGTTTATTTTCTGATGCTTTTCATAGTTCTTTTGAGGAGGGATGGATTGTTGTTTTGGTGAGTGAACGGTTTTTCGCAGACCTGTGAGACGTTCATTATTTCGGTTTGATCCGGATATTTATTGAAAAAAGAGTTGCTTGTTTTGAAGATTCAGAGTAAAAAAACAGGGTATTGTTTCAATATAGGCATTTGATCGGTCTATAGGTTTGTTGGTTTATAACTCATGGAAAATATATGGTCGAAACAGCCAAAGTCATCGTAATGATTGAAACATCCCGTGATCCCGGCAGGCATATTTTACGTGGTATTACCCGGTATGCACGCCAAAACGGACCCTGGCGTTTTTACATGGAACCGCTTCAGTATATGGTCTCGGCCTTGGGCACAAAATCGCTGAAGAACTTAAAACAATGGGGGGCCGACGGCATCATATCCCGCGATCTCGGTCCGGTTAAAAATCAGGAAATCGCGGAAATGGGCATCCCCGCTATCGTCAGTACGGATTTCGAGCAAACCCTTCATCGCTTTCATACGATTGTTTCCGATAGTTACGAGATCGGAAAAATGGGAGCGGATTATTTATTGCAACGCGGATTTCGTTATTTGGCCTTTTGCGGGTATGAAGATATTTACTGGTCACAGTTGAGACAGCGGGGATTTGCGGATGTTCTTAATGAAACGGAAAGAGGCTGTTGTATATATGAACAGCCGAAAGACAATGAACTTAAACACTGGGATAATGAATTACCTTTCATGGTTCAATGGCTGAAATCTTTGCCGAAACCAGTGGGTCTGATGGCCTGTAACGACGATCGGGGCCAAAATGTTTTTGAGGCGTGCTCTCTCTGCGGTTTCAGAATACCCGAAGATGTGGCGATTCTGGGGGTTGATAACGATGAGTTCGTTTGCAGCTTAACGGATGTGCCGATGTCGAGCATTGCGGTTAATTTTGAAAAAGCCGGTTTTGAAGCAGCCAAATTGCTGGATCGTCTTATGGGCGGTGAGGCGCTGGGGCTGATGAAAATTATTGCGAAACCTCTTCATGTTATTTCGAGGCAGTCGACCGATATCATGGCGGTGGAAGATGAGCAGTTGTCTAAGGCGCTTAATTTTGTTCACGAAAACGCAAGACGTTCAATCCGTGTTAAAGACGTCGTCGATTCGGTTAACATCTCACGGAGGAGTCTCGAAAACCGATTTCGAAATGTTCTTGGCCGTTCTATTCTTGATGAAATCCGACGGATCCGAGTGGATGAATTCGCAAAAATGCTTTTAGATACGAATTTATCAGTATCGGATATTGCGAAACAGCTTGATTTCGCCCGGCTTGAGAACGTTTCAAGGTACTTTAAGAAGGAGAAGGGGATCACACCTTATGAATATCGCAAAAAATATACCCGTAAATAAGCATAGACAGCGGTCAGCGTTTATGTTTGGTTGTGTTTCATCTTTCAAACAATCATCTAAACTAAAAAGGGCCTGATCGAGCGCATCTCAGGTAAATATGGATATGACGTTTTTTTATTTATTCATCGGGTCAATTTGAGATTTACAGCCGGTATAGCCGGGTTATTCTTCCACCGTGGGATGCGATGCAGGTGATCTGCAGGATATAGTTTGTTTGTGTGCTGAATTTAAAATCAAGATCAAACCGGTAGGCTCTGAGAAAATCTTGCCAGTATTCGTTGTTAGCGGCCGGTTCGGTTAAGTCAAAATCGGGCCAGAGGGTCAGTCTCTTTCCTTTGGGCTGC
>CAZNET010000007.1:0-2779 GCA_964571885.1 uncultured Pirellulales bacterium | reverse complement strand
GGTGAGAGTTTGATTTCTTCGTATAGCTCAAAACGGAACGTGCAGGGGGTTTTGATCTCGCTGCCGAACGGATCGACCAGACTGACATAAACATTAAGCGTAGCGTCTCGATTCTGCTCATTTGGTTTTGTTATTTTTGTTAAAGGCAATACGTCGATTCTGGTCGGCAGATAGCCCTGGAAGATGTCACACGTTTGATTTTCCTGATAGAGCGTGTTGTTTTTGCTCTGGTAGAGCGTATCGCAGTTCATCTGTGAGAATGCGATGACAAGAACCAATGGCAAAAGGTTAACGGGTTTAATTTTATTTGCTTTCTTTATTTTCATATATCTTCATCAAGCATGTGACCAAATCGGGTTTTTTTGGTACGCAGATAATGAACATTGTGTTTGCCTGGTTTGGCAATTAAGGGAATTTGCTCGACAATTTTGATCCCGTATACTTCAAGCCTGCTGATTTTTTTCGGATTATTTGTGAGGATACGTATATTTCTCAGGCCAAGATCTCTGCAAATCTGTGCTCCGATCCCATAATCTCGTTTATCGGGCAAAAAACCTAATTTGATATTGGCATCGACGGTGTCCAATCCGGCTTCCTGGAGTTTATAAGCCTTTAATTTGTTTGCCAGGCCGATCCCCCTGCCTTCCTGACGAAGGTAGATCAGTGCTCCTTTACCGGCTTTTTCAATCATCTGCATCGCGGTGATCAGTTGATAGCCGCACTCGCAGCGTTGAGAATGAAACAAGTCGCCGGTCATGCATTCGGAATGAACTCTTACCAGCACGGGCTCTTCGTGTTCGATTACTTTACCGTATTCATCCAATTCGCCGACGTTGCCTTTACACAGCGCCAGATGGGGTTCAACGGAAGTAATGCTTTCATAACCGATCAAATTGAATTCTCCATAATCGGTGGGCAGATTGACGGTTTCAAGCCGTTTGATCTGTTTTTCCTTCTGAAGGCGATATTCTATCAGTTTTGCGATCGATGTGATTTTGAGATTGTGTTTTTCGCAGAAGCTGAGCAGTTCGGGCACTCTTGCCATCGATCCATCGTCGTTCATGATTTCACAGATGACGCCGGCCGGTTTCAATCCCGCCAGTTTTGCCAGGTCCACGGCTCCTTCGGTCTGACCGGCTCTGACCAATACGCCGCCTTTCCTTGCCCGTAGGGGAAAGATATGGCCGGGTCTTGCCAGGTCGGTGGCTTTGGCGTTTGGCGCAATTGCTTTTTGAATGGTATGTGCTCGGTCGGCGGCGCTGATGCCGGTTTGTATTCCTTCGGCGGCGTCGATGCTTACCGTAAAGGCGGTACCGAATTTAGCGGTATTCTCAACGGTTTGCGGAAAAAGCGCCAGGCTGTCGCATTTGTCGGAAGTCAAGGGAAGACAAATCAGGCCGCGCCCGTGCTTGGCCATGAAATTGACGGTTGCGGGTGTTACTTTTTCGGCGGCACAGACAAGGTCGCCTTCATTTTCACGGTCTTCATCGTCAACCAGAACGATCATTTTACCCTGTTTGAGGTCTTCAAGGACCTGCGGTATTTCACTGAATTCAATTGTCATTGTCGTTTTATTTTAATATTACCTAATCATGTTTTAATGGTCATCTTTTTCGAAATCCTCAATATACCGGCTTCCGGTTCGAATGTAAATAAGTGTTGCTAAAATTGCGGTTGTTGCGGCCGACCACCACAGGATTCTCAAAACCCATATCCATTTTGGAATCAGGGTGGATATTTCCGGTGCCAGCAGGATTGAGGCAACCATGGTTAATTGCAGGGCGGTCGCGATTTTTCCGATGAAAGCGGGCGCAATTTTGACATCCTGTGTGATCATATAAACGATCAGAAATCCCATCAACAGAAACATATCTTTTCCGATAATCAATACGACGACGGTCGGCGGAAGCAGAAAATTGTCGACATGGGCTCTTTCCGAAGCCAGCAGCAGACAGGCACAGGTCATCAGCAGTTTATCCGCCAGGGGATCGAGAAAGGCACCAAGTTTTGTTATCTGCCTTGTTTTTCTTGCGATGTAGCCATCCAGGGCGTCGCTGGAAGCCATTAAAAAGAAAATGGCGGTGGCGGCGTAGCGCATCAGGCCCTGCATTGACTGGCTCAGTTTAGGCGAATTGATCTTGAGCATAAAAATCACAAAGGGGACAATCAGCAAAATGCGGATAATCGATATTCGGTTGGCCCAGTTCAGTTTCATTTTATTGTTCCATTTTTTTGGTTTTTGGATTTTTCATCGTATATTTTAAAGGAGGAGGATGAGTTTTAACAGAAAATAAATTTTACGTATGGGCTTCTATCGTCATGGGCCGATAAATATTTAATTAATCATTCATACGTGTCAAGGTATTTTAGGTCATAACGGCTGAGCGTTTGGCCGGGTTTTTTAGAGGAGCGGCAAATGTTTACAATCCAAAGTATCATGAAGGAAGATGTGATCGCGGTCAAACGTAATACCCCTATCAAAAATGTTATCGCCTCCATGGCGGCTCACGACATCACGGGGATGCCGGTGATTAATAACGATATGACACTGGCGGGTATCATTTCCGAAAAGGACGTGCTTCTGTTGTTATCGGATTTTCACGATAGCACGCATCTGAATTACGGTTCGGTAACGGTCGAGACCTATATGACCGAGCAGGTGGTCAGCTTTGATGTCGATGACGATATTTACGATCTGTGCGAATGTCTGATGAGCAGCAATTTCCGCAGGGTGCCGATCGTCTCGAAGGGAAGGCTGGCCGGCATCATCAGCAGGGCC
>CAZNET010000006.1:0-18393 GCA_964571885.1 uncultured Pirellulales bacterium | reverse complement strand
TTCGTTCGCGCTATGGTCAAGTCGAAGATCGCGCGGTCCGGTCCGATGATGACTGGGGAAATGGCGGATAAATTTATCTGCCCCATGCATCCGTCGGTGGTCAAAGATCGGCAGGGGACGTGTGATATCTGCGGGATGGATCTGGTGACAACCAAGTCGCTGGGTTATATCGAGGCGGATGTCGGCGCCGCGCCGCCGCTGGTCATTCCGGCTTCGGCGCCGTTGATAACCGGCAAACGGGCCGTGGTTTATATTAAGCTGCCCGATCCCAACCGGCCGGTTTTCGAAGGCAGGGAAGTGACACTGGGTCCCCGGGCCGGCGATTTTTATCTTGTCGAAGAGGGGTTGCAGGAAGGTGACATTGTTGTAACCAACGGTAATTTCAAGATCGATTCGGCGTTGCAGATACAGGCCAGGCCGAGCATGATGAGTCCTGAAGGCGGTTCGGCTTCTCCGGCGCATGATCATGGACAACATTCAATAAATGATGCGGGTAAAACTGATGCGGAGACATCTCAAGAATCGGTTGTTGAACAAACGACCTGTCCGGTGATGGGAGGAGCGATCAATAAAGACTACTATACGATCTATCAGGGCAAAAAGGTTTATTTCTGCTGTCCCGGCTGTGATGAAGTATTTAAGAAAAATCCAGAGAAATATCTGGATAAATTACCGCAATTCAAAAATAAATGAAACTAAAGTTGAAAGGATAATACCATGAAAATGTTCGAAAAAAAGACGTTATTTACCGCTTTACTTATCGTGTTGTTTTGTATTTCTGTTATATTGATGGGCTGTAAGAAATCGGAAGAAGAAGCGACGACTGAAACGATGACTCCATCGGCTGAGGCGGTCAAAGAAGAGGCTAAGGAAGCCGCTTCGGATATTGAGATCGAGCAAAAAATGTGTCCGGTTATGGAGGCTCCGATCAATAAGGATCTTTTTACCGAGTATCAGGGCAAGAAAGTTTATTTCTGCTGTCCGGGCTGTAAGGAAACATTCGAAGAAAATCCCGAGCAGTATGTTGCCAAGCTGCCGCAATTCAATCAGTAATGTATCAAGAGTGGAAGGATTCGATGCTTGACAGACTGATACGTTTTTGTCTTGAGAACAAGCTGGTTGTAATCCTTGTTCTGATCGCGGTGATCGGTTGGGGTGTTTATGTCGCCCCGTTCGACTGGAAGCTGAAGTCTTTGCAGCGAAGCCCGGTGCCTGTCGATGCGATCCCGGACATTGGCGAGAACCAGCAGATCGTTTTTACCGAATGGCCCGGCCGTTCGCCTCAGGATGTCGAGGACCAGGTCACGTATCCTTTAACGTCGGCGCTGCTGGGTGTGCCGGGTGTGAAAACGATCCGAAGCGTTTCCATGTTCGGTTTTTCGAGCATCTATATCATATTTGAAGAAGACATTGATTTTTACTGGTCGCGGAGCCGGGTGCTCGAGAAACTCAATTCTCTTCCGAGCGGTTCGGTTCCTCAAGGGGTGCAGCCCGCTCTCGGGCCCGACGCGACGGCGCTGGGTCAGATCTTCTGGTACACATTGGAGGGCAGGGATAGGGGCGGTGAACCGACCGGCGGCTGGGACCTGGATGAACTTCGAAGCATCCAGGATTGGTATGTACGTTATGGATTGATGGGGGCCGAGGGTGTCAGCGAGGTGGCATCGGTGGGCGGGTTTGTCAAGGAATACCAGATTGATGTCGACCCCGACGCAATGCGGGCCTATGGTGTCGGACTTGACGATATTTTTATGGCGGTTAAGAATTCCAATATCGATGTCGGCGCGCGGACCATCGAAATCAACAGGGTCGAGTATGTTATCCGCGGCCTTGGTTTTGTCAAAAGTCTGGCTGACCTTGAAAATACCGTCATCAAGGTAGTCGAAAATGTGCCGGTCTATATCAGGAATATCTCCCATGTGACGGTCGGACCGGCGCTTCGGCGCGGGGCGCTGGATAAAGGCGGGGCTGAAGTGGTCGGTGGTGTTGTCGTTGTCCGTTACGGCTATAATCCTCTTGAGGCGATCAAAAATGTAAAACAGAAAATCGACGAGATCTCAGCCGGGCTGCCTAAAAAAACGCTTGATGACGGCACGGTCTCGCAGGTCACTATCGTGCCGTTTTATGACCGCACCGGTCTGATCTATGAGACGCTGGGGACACTCGAAAGCGCGCTGACCGAACAAATACTGGTCACGATTATCGTGGTGATCGTGTTGGTGTTTCATCTGAGAAGCTCGGCGCTGATCAGCGGTTTGCTGCCGGTGGCGGTTCTGATGTGTTTTATCGCGATGAAAGTTTTCGGTGTCGATGCCAATATTGTCGCATTGTCGGGTATCGCGATCGCCATCGGGACCATGGTCGATATGGGGATCGTGATCTGTGAGAATATCTTACGGCATCTTAACGAAGCCGATCCGGATGAAAATAAACTCGAAGTGGTTTTTCGCGCTTCCAGCGAAGTGGGATCCGCGGTTTTAACGGCGGTACTGACCACGGTGGTGGGATTTTTGCCTGTTTTTACGATGTCGGGAGCCGAGGGAAAGTTATTCAGACCCCTGGCGTTTACCAAGACCTTTGCCTTGATCGCTTCGGTAATCGTGGCCTTGACGATCATCCCGCCCATGGCCCATATTTTGTTTACGCGCAGGTGCCGAATGCAAAAAATGTCACGTTATATAACGGCATCGGTTTTACTGATTTGCGGGATCGCTTTGTCGATCCTGGTAACATGGTGGGTAGGTATCATTGTGATTGGGATTGGGATTTATCACTTTTTGAAACAGAACCTGCCTCAAAGGATTCATGTTTATTTGCCTCTGTTGGTCAACATCATCGCGGTTATTGTTGTCGGTGTCACTTTAACACTTCACTGGCTGCCGCTCGGGCCGGCGAAAGGGGTGATGCTCAACCTGATTTTTGTCTCGCTGCTGATCGGCGGCATATTACTTTTCTTCAGGATTTTTCAGCATTATTATACCAGGATCCTCGGATGGTGTCTGAGACATAAATTACTGTTTTTAACGATACCGGTGATCATTATTATTTCAGGGGTAAATATATGGGCCGGGCTTGGCAAGGAATTCATGCCGCCTCTGGACGAAGGTTCTTTTTTATATATGCCGACGACGATGCCGCATGCTTCGATCGGCGAAGCCCTGGATGTGCTGCAGAAGCAGGATATGGCATTTCAGTCGATTCCGGAAATCGAATCGGTGGTCGGAAAGATCGGCAGGGCCGAAACACCGCTGGATCCGGCACCGATCTCGATGATCGAGACCGTCATCAATTATAAATCAGAATATATCACCGATAAGGACGGACACAGTCTCCGCTTTAAATATAATAGAGAGACCGATGAGTTTGTTCGTGATGAAAACGGCAACCTGATACCGTATGAGGACGGCAGGCCTTATCGTCAGTGGCGCGAGCATATCAAGACACCCGATGACATCTGGGACGAGATCGTTCAGGCCGGTCAGATCCCGGGGACTACCAGCGCCCCGAAGTTACAACCGATTTCCGCTCGTTTGGTCATGCTGCAAAGCGGGATGCGGGCCCCGATGGGGATCAAGATCAAAGGTTCGGACCTGGAGACTATCGAAAAGACGGGACTGGAATTTGAAAGACTTTTGAAGCAGGTTCCGGGAGTCAAACCTTCGGCTGTCATCGCCGACAGGATCGTCGGCAAGCCTTACCTGGAGATCGAAATCGACAGGCGGGCTATCGCACGATACGGCATCAGTATTGATAAAATTCAAAACGTGATCGAAGTCGCTATCGGTGGTAAGCGGATAACGATGACCGTTGAGGGCAGAGAGAGATATCCCGTGCGTGTTCGTTATATGCGGGAGTTGCGGGATTCGATCGAGTCGATCGGAAAGATTCTGGTGCCTGCGTCTGACGGGGCGCAGATCCCGTTGATCCAGTTAGCCGATATTCGATATGTTCGCGGTCCACAGGCCATCAAAAGCGAGGACACATTTCTTGTAGGTTATGTCCTTTTCGATAAGAAAGAAGGTTTTGCGGAGGTTGATGTCGTCAGGCGATGTCAACGATATCTGCAGGAAAAGATCGACTCGGATGAACTGGTGATCCCCAAAGGGATCAGCTATGAATTCGCGGGCAGTTATCAGAACCAGGTTCGCGCTCAAAGAACGCTCATGATCGTGGTGCCGCTGGCATTATTTATCATTTTCATGATCCTGTATTTCCAGTTCAGATCGGTTACCATTACCTTTTTGGTTTTCAGTGGTATTTTTGTCGCATGGGGCGGCGGTTTTTTAATGATCTTCTGTTACGGCCAGGACTGGTTTTTGAACTTCAGTATTTTTGGAACGTCGATGCGGGAGCTTTTCCAGATCCATCCGATCAATATGAGCGTGGCGATATGGGTCGGATTTCTGGCCCTGTTCGGGATTGCATCGGACGATGGCGTTGTGATGTGCACTTACCTGGAGCAATCCTTCAAAAAAGTTATTGTAAAAAATAGAAAGGATATTCACGAAGCGGTTATCCGTGCCGGCAGCCGAAGGGTTCGGCCCTGTCTGATGACAACCGCGACGACGATACTAGCACTTATACCGGTATTGACATCGACGGGCAGAGGTTCGGATATTATGGTTCCCATGGCGATACCGTCTTTCGGCGGAATGGTGATCGAGGTGCTTACGATGCTTGTCGTGCCGGTTTTGTACTGTCTGGTAAAAGAGCGGAGACTGGCGATGAATCGAAAAAGAGAAACGATTTGACGTTAGGCCTATCGCTTAGACCGGTGTTTTTACTTTTTCGGAAGTATTTTTCAAAATAAAATTAAAGACATCGAAAACGGTGATAATCCCTTTAACGCTGCCGTTTGTGTCGGTGACCGGCAGGCATCTGCCTTTGAATCGGTTCATGTAGTCGATGACGAACGAAACGGATGTATTGAGTTTGACTGTATGGACGGGCCTTCTCATGATCCATTTGATCTTGATCTTTAATGTCGCGTCATCCTGAGGTCGGCGCCATTTTGAGAAGATCGGTTTGAGATATGGGCTGGTCGCGGCGGCCAGATCGGATTTTGAGACAATTCCTTCGAGGACGTCATCGGCCCCGACCATAAGATAGCCGGCAATGCTTTGCTTTATTTTGGCATTGGCCTGTTCGACACTGTCATCGGGACTGATCCACAGGACCTCGGACCGCATCATGTCGCCGGCGCATTTTGTTGAAAAAAGTTCAGCCATGTATTGCTGTGATAAGACGGTCCTTTCACTCATTTTTTGAATGCTGTCCGATACTGGTGTTTTGCTTTTTTGCTGTGCGGCTGTTTGTTCACTAACGGTTTCAATCGACACCGTATCGGCTTTTTTTTGTTCTTTATTCACTTGGTTGTCTGGTGTGTTTGACTGCTGCCGGCTATTATCCGGTTTATCCTCTCGAATTTCATTTTCATGAGGATCATGTTCGTCCGGGGTTTGGTTTTGTGATCCCTGATTTTCTTTAATGGTTTGTTCGGGAGTCTGGTCGGTATTCGGAACCAGCAGTTCGGGTTCGATGATATTGACCGGTATCGTGACACTGCAATGAAAGGGATCATATTCGGCGATCGATATTTCGTATAGAAAATGCGCCAGTTGTTCTTTTTTGTTTAATTCGATTGTCTTTTCCGGCTTTGACCACGGGTTGCCGATAAACGTATTATTGTATGAGCACTGAATGTTTCCATTTGTAAGCAGGTGAAAGCTTTTATCCAGCGAGGATTTCATTATATTGCCGGCTTCCGTCATTGCGTCGATATTTTCCTGCGCGTTTTTGGCGTTTGCTTTTGAAGCATTTTCGGAAATTTCCGTTGTATCCAATCCGAGCACAATGCCGGAGAGTATAAATAAACCCGGTTTGTCGATCACAATAAAGAATTGTCCCTGAATATGTCCTTCAGCCTGCAGCCGGTTTACCGAGACGAGCTTGTCAAACGATTTTTTTAAGTTATTGGTTGTTACAGTGTCGATGTTGATGAGTTTATATTGCGCCTGGACATCAAACATGGAGGCGATTTCTCTGCAGTACATCGAAATCCCCTGATCGATCAGTTCAGCGGCGACAGCGTTCTTGGCTATTTGTATCTTGTCCATAACAAGCGGGTACAAAACGTTTCCGTTTTATAGGACCTAAATCTTGAGACAAAAAAATCATCCACATTTTATTACTAAATTCGTATAAAGACCGGTAATTTCTTTAGTATTAATTCTTTTTGGCTATGATATCTTTTCTGATTTTTGCCGAAGAAAAGGAAAAGCGACACACGTATTTTGCGGGCCAGATAAACGTCCTATAATACAGAAATGTTTAATGTCAATAATTAAGTATTTGCATAGCTATTCTTAGCAGTCGGTTCAATGGATTTTCTAAAGGTTTTTTGGATCATGATTTTATGATTTTTACAAACTATGTTGATGTGTATTTATGTCGATAAGACATGGTGTATCAAAATAAAAAATCATATATGGGGTTTATAAAATGAAGACGCAGATCAAAGCCGGTGTTGTTTTTTTAATTGTCCTGATCATCCTGATGTTCGTTGTCAGTTCGATACAAGGCAAGCAATACACTTATGAAATTACACCGGAGATCCACACGCCGCATTACGGCAGGACTGATGCATCTTATACGATCGACGCTTATGAACGATTGATGCATCGCTATATGGATATGAGCGAGAGGAATTTTGACATTATTCATGCAGAGTTAAGGCAGCTGCATCGTGTGTTAGAATCGATGGACAAAAGGCTGAAGAAATTGGATACCAGGACACAAAGGATAGAAAAAGCATTGGGGATCGTAGCGCCAAAACCAGAAAAGAAGATCCCGGCAACGAAACCGCCTGAAGAAACGCCCTAATATGTACCCGACTGTTTTACATACCGGAAGAGACATTATTCATCGCTATGAAGGCAATCCGCTCATTTCGATCGAGGACATGCCGTTTCGCTGCAGCGCGGTCTGGAATGCCGGTATTGTTTTTTTTGAAAATCAGTATCTTCTTTTAATGACGGTCGAAACGCTCGAAGGGCTTGGCAGTATTTTTCTTGCGACCAGCAAGGACGGGATTCACTTTTTTATCGACTCCAAACCGTTCATCACGGTTTGCGAACATTGTCCTTATGCTCAATACGATATATTCAGCATTCGTGATCCGCGTATCACGCAGATCGACGGGATTTATTATATCACCTGCCTGGTCGAAAGTGAAAACGGTTTTATGATCGCTCTGGCAAAGACGAAGGATTTCAAGACGGTAACAACAATGGAGCTGGTTACCGAACCGGATACGAAAAGCGGGGCACTTTTCAGCAGGAAAATAGGCAATCGTTTTGCATTACTCTCGCGGCCGAACGACGGCGGAGGTATATGGATCAGTTATTCGGACGACTTGGTTTATTGGGGCCATTCCGTTGTTCTAATGATACCGCGAGGCGGCTTCTGGGATTCGAGCAAGATCGGTGTCGCCTGTCCGCCGATCGAAATCGATCAGGGCTGGCTGCTTATTTATTACGGTGAAAAAGAGACTTCCGCGGGTCCATTGTTTCGTTTGGGTGCAGCGCTGCTTGATGCCGAGGATCCTTCTCGGGTAATCGCCCGATCCAACATTCCCATTTTGTCACCTCGTGAAAACTACGAACGCATCGGTAATATCCGAAATCTTGTTTTTTCCTGCGGGGCTTTGTTTGAAGAAAACCGGATTTTGAAAATTTACTACGGCGCCTCGGACAGTTGTATTTGCCTTGGTACGGTTGAACTCGAATCGATCCTGCGGGTCTGTCATCAGAGCGGGGAGGATTATTGATGCTGCGTCAGCTTCGACAAGACCTTCTTCATCGCTGGGACCGGAACCCTGTCATTACACTTGAGGACATGCCTTACAACTGCAATACGGTTTTTAACGGCACGCCGGTCAAATTTCAGGAGGAGTATTTATTATTGTTAAGAGTGGAGGGTCAGCAGGGTTATTCGTTTTTCAATCTCGCCCGCAGCAGAGACGGCCTTCATTTTTATGTGGATACCGAACCGTTTGCCTTGCCTGCCGAAGATGGACCCTTTCAGGTCTGGGAAGAAAACGGCATCGAGGATCCTCGTCTGACCAAGATCGATGAGACGTTTTATATTCTATACACGGCGGTGTCAAGGTATGGTCATCGTATCGCTTTGGCGCGGACGGATGATTTCCGGTCTTTTGAGCGTCTTGGTCTGGTGTCGGGACCCGGCAATAAGGACGGTGTGTTATTTCCGGAAAAGATCAATGGTTTTTACGCCCGACTCGACCGTCCTATCGGCAACGGTCTCGGGAGTATCTGGATATCCTATTCGCCCGATCTGCTGAATTGGGGACGCAGTGAGTTGGTGATGAAACCGAGGCCGCGATACTGGGATTCGTATCGTATCGGTGCGTCGGTACCGCCGATTAAGACCCAGTACGGCTGGTTGGAAATTTATCATGGTCTGAAGATGACACCCACCGGTCCGGTTTACCGGGCGGGAACCGTTATGCTGAGTCTGGATCATCCGGCTCAGGTGGTTGGCCGGTGTCTTAGTCCGGTGCTTTCACCCCGTGCCCAATACGAGCGCATCGGTGACATAGGCAATGTGGTTTTTGCCAGCGGTGCGATCGTGGAGGTCAACGGTGAAGTCAAAATATATTACGGAGCTGCTGATACTTCGATATGTGTGGCGACGGCCGATCTCGGCGAGCTGGTCAATTCGTGTTTTGAAAATCCGCAGAGCTTGTAATCAGCCGTATATTTTTCCTTTCGAATCCACATAAACGGTCGTTTTTGCTAATCCGATTAATTCGGCCGCTTTTGAGACTTCTTCGAGTGTGGGAACTTTGAACATTTTGCCGCATTTCTGACAATGTTTACGTCTGTCTGCCGCTTGTTCTTCCAGTACCCATCGGCTGCCACACTTGGGACATTGTACGATAATCTTCATTGTTTATTCTCGAATAGTATTTCGCCAGTAATCAATTGTATTTTTCAGGCCCAGGTCGAAATCGGTTTGTGCTTCAAACCCAAAATATCTTTTTGCTTTGGTTATATCGAGCCGGCGTCTCGGCTGGCCGTCTGGTTTTGTATCGTCCCAGATAATCTTTCCCGTAAATCCCGTCAATCCCTTAATCTTCTCAGCGAGCTCTTTTATGGTTATTTCGAAACCGGCGCCGAGATTGACCGGTTCGGCGCCGTCGTATTTTTCAGCGGCCATCATGATCGCCCTTGCCGCATCTTTGACATATAGAAATTCTCTGCTGGCAGAACCGGTTCCCCACAGAATAACTTGATTTTCGTTGTTATCAGTCGCTGAGCAGAATTTGCGGATCAATGCGGGGATGACGTGGCTTGACTGAAGGTCGAAGTTATCGCCAGGTCCGTAAAGATTGACCGGCATCAGATAAATTCCATTGAAATTATATTGCTGACGATAACTTTGGAGCATTACCAGGAGCGTTTTTTTCGCAATTCCGTAGGGGGCGTTGGTTTCTTCCGGATAGCCGTTCCACAGGTCTTCTTCTTTGAAGGGCACGGGCGTGAATTTCGGATAGGAACAGATCGTTCCGATCTGGACGAATTTTTTCAGGTCGTTCAGCCTGGCGTGTTCGATCAGGTGAAAACCCATCGCCAAATTCGCATAAAAATACAATCCGGGATTTTCTCGGTTCGCACCGATACCTCCGACCTGGGCTGCAAGGTGAATGACGACATCCGGATGCAGGTCCTGGTACATTTTTTCCACATCCCTTTCTTTTGTCAAGTCATACTCTTCTATCTGAGGGATGAGAATATTTTCTTTGGGGATCTTATTTTTACGTATTTCCTGTTGTAAATGCCTGCCGAGAAAACCGTCACCGCCTGTGATAACGATTCGTTGCTTTTTCAAGTTTATCATATGACGTAGTAGTCCTTAAAAATTTATGCCTTATTACTATTTTCGTTTACTGAATCTGTATTTTATTAATTATAAATCTTTGTTTTTTAAATTGCACGGAGGTAAAAAATTTTTCGAACCTCTTTGCTGATCCGTCCCATAATAAAAAAAGCGCAAGTTAAAAACCATGTTTTTTATCAGCGTTTATAAATGGATTAGTTTGTGAACATTGATTTAAAGCCCTGTTTTTGATATAATGAGCGAAAAGGCAGATAACCATGAAAGTCGTCCATTGCAAAGTTGTTCGCTCGGTTGTACCGAATTATCGCAGAAATGCCTATCCTGCGGGTATGGAGATTACGTCAATGGCTTCTCAGAGACTTGGCGACGCGATAAAATCCGCCTGGTCATCCCGGAACAATTATTTAACTTATACCCGGACGGCGAACACGACTGTTTTTTCATCCGATGCGGGTTTATCCGGGAAACTGTTGGATATTTATGTCTGATCCCGCTTCAAATCAAATCTTTTAAATGATTCCTCAAAAAATATCGGCATTGAGTTAAGAGTATTGCGCTGATAGCGGTGTAAGCGAATATCAGCGGATAGGGTGATACTTCATTGACAACCACAGCCAATACCGTACCTCCGGCAGGCGGATGTTCGACATCGAGGGAAACCATAAGGAAAATCGTGATGCCAACCGCGAGCGGAAATTCAACATAGTAGGGCATATTTATCATATGAAATAAAGCGCCGATAATTAACGCGGTCAGGTGCCCGCCGACAACATTTTTGGTCTGGGCGGAGATAGTGGTCGGCATCGCGAAGACGATAAAGGCGGTGGCTCCCATTGAGCTAATCAGGACGATTCTATCCTTGCCAAAGACGAATACCAAAACAAGCAAAGCGAAGGTAGCCAGAAGCGTCTGAAGGATGTAGTAGGGCCAGAGTTTTTTGAATTTATCCACGATGGACTTTTTCTTGCCCATACTCTCATAATCCTCATTTCAGGATAAGATTAAAAAAAAGGCGAGGTCATGGATTTTGGGGTGACCAATAAACCAGGTATCCTCGCCAATTTTTTTTAAATCCTTTTAGTTTACATCGACCTTCCGTGGTCAATAGTCTCTATGTATTTTTAAATGCCAAAGTCAATCATATTCTCAGCCGCTTTGCGGATGTTGGCCGCTGTATCGAGCTGATCGGATGAAAGAAGTTTTTTGGCCTGTTGTACTTTTTTGTCATCGATATCAAGATTTTGATGAGCCTGATTAATCAGTTCTGCGTAATTAAACTGCTCTACTGCATCAGGATTTTCGAGACCAAGCGCTTTTTTGGCATCCGATTTGGAGGCCATCTGCTTGTCGTATATCTCATTTACCGGGTTGTTATTAATTTTATCAATCATTTTTTACTTTATAAACCAACTCTGTTTATCATTCTTTTCGCATGATTATATGAAATCTTTAATTTATTTTCTTTTTTTTATTGAAGTTTTCATGCTATTTCCCGTTTTGTCTATTTGTAGTTTTTCCCAATGGGCAGTGCGATTTCGTAGGCGACGAATTTGATGAATCTTATCGGGCTGACCTCAGTTAGTTCTTTATTCAACGATTTCGATTCGGAATACATTTTGTTTTCATAATATTTCTGGATATTTTCCTGTGTGGTTTTTTCAGATGCGTCCCAGATATCTTCAATCGCCCACAGGATTTCACCGTCTCTTAAATCGATCAGGGTTAAATGAATCCCCAGTGTCATATGAGGGTAAGGTTTATAGTCTGTTACGGTTCCAATGAGAATACCATCGCAATTCAGTTGTTTGTACATATAGGACAGTTGTTCCAGTGTCAAGGGCGTTTCGGCCCCTAACTGCAGATTGGTCCAGAGCGGATTATCTTTATGGATCATGGTCAGGCCGAAAAATTGTTCTTTCTGAAGCTGCTGGTAAACCGCTTTGGTGATATCTTCTGAAATGCCCGGATAGTCAGACTTATTTCTGAATTCAATCACGGCGACCCTGGCAATATCCGAAAAACGTTTATTGGGATTGATGTAGTAAGGGCTGCGCTGCGACGACAAATAGATGTTTTTGCAGCCGGTCATGGTAAATAATAGCATAATCCAGATTTTAATACTTTTTTTCATCTTGAAACCCACTTTGTAAAAATTAATTGTCGGTTGGTACCGCATTGGCATCGGTTTCGGTTTGGTCGAGCAATGGATCCTGCAGTTCGTCCGTTTCGCCGCCGAGTGTTCTTAAAATTTTATATAAGGCCTGCAACTGGGCGGTCTGGGCCTGCCTGATTTCATCTCTGAAGCCCAGCACATCTTTTTTCCAGTTGTTTAGCTCGACTCTCATTTCAATAAGCAGTTCGTTGGCTTCGTTGAGTTCTTTCTGACTTTGTTTTAATTGGGCTTGAGCTATTTTCAGTTGCTCTTTGAGCTTTTCGTTTTCGATCGCCAGGTCCTGGTATTTTCTTTTTTGCATCGCCAGTTCTTCGGTCGTTCTTACATATTTATCCGATAGTTCGATAGCCGACTCGACTGCGGTATGTCTTTTCGGTGGAATTTGTTCAAACCGCGGTGCAGTGTCTTTATTTTGCTGACAGCCGGCGAAGATAACCGGCGACAGCAACAGCAACCCTGTGATCATTTTTAAAGTTTTCATGGTTTTGTCCTTTTTATTCAGCTTTCCGGTTGTTGAATCTGATTTGCTCCGGCGTTATTTGATGCGCCGCCGTTATATTGACATTTAACATGCATTTTGTTTCCGCATGAACAGGTGATTTCAATAATTGCAAACTGGTCGTTGTTTTCGACAATACGGACTTGTTTCGGCTGTTCGGCTGAGGCAGCAGGTTGCGTATGAACCGTTTGCTGACCGGGCTGTGATTCGAGGTCCAGTTGAAAACTTCCTTCGATACTGATGTCATCACCTTTTATAATCGATGAGTGTTTCGTCATCTTGATCAAACCTTTCCATTAAGCGCGATAATCAATTGAATGTTCATCGAATTTAGTTGTTGTATTTCCGGCCAATGTCTGATCTTCCTCTTTTTCTTCGTGATTATCTTGTTTTTTGTTTTTTTTCTGAGGATTTTGCTGTTTTTTCTTTTTATTCCGCTTGTCAATCGGGGTTACCCCTGCGATATTCTGCAGATTTTCAACCGGCGATATAATATGATATTCATTCGATTCCATGATTCCATTGCCTCATTTTATTTGAGAGTTTGAAAATAGCCTCTGCGTGCAACTGACTGACTCGCGGCTCAGTGATATCGAAGACCTTTGCAATCTCTTTCATTGTCAGTTCCTGTTTATAATAGAGGATAATCACCTGTCTTTCCTTTTCGTTCAATTGTTCGATCGCCTCTGTTACTTTTCTGATTAATTCTTCTTTTTCAATCTTTTGTTCAGGCCGGTTTGTGTTCGGTTTGGAGATAATATTGGCGAAGTTTGAATCTTCTTCATTGAAGGCGTCAAGTGACAGAAAGTTCCTGGTTCGGTTATTTTTGTATATTTCAAACAGCTGGTCGATGGTAATGCCCATTTTTTCAGCGATCTGCTCGTCGTTTGGGCTGTTTCCATTTTCTTCGGTCAGCTTCTCGGCGGTTCGATGGACCTTCTGTATTTGTTTGTTGACATGTGTCGGAACAAAGGACCACTTACGCATTTCGTCGAGTATCGCGCCTTTGATCCGAATATAGGCATAGGTTTTGAATTCAGCCTGCTGGGACGGATCGAAATCCTTAGCCGCTTTGATCAGTCCAAGGGTACCGGCCGAGATCATATCTTCATAGGTCAAAGGCGGTTTGATGTATGAGATAACCCGCTGAGCGATTTTATGAACCATCGGCAGCAGCTCGGTGATTTGCGCGTCTTTGATAAGAGGTTTTTTCTGATCGTTGTATGCCTTTCTCGCGGTTGTTTTTAGGCACTGTGTGTGCGCTGAAGAAGAATCCTTTGTTAACAGGCTGTCATTCTTGATCGTCATGTTGTTCCTTTTGTTTTTGCATTTCATTGCTGATCAGGGCGTTGAACAGTATAAAATTTACGGCTTTGCTTGCGATTGAGCAACTGATATAGATCAACGCCGCTGCGATCAGGGATCTTTTGCAACAGGTAAAAGGGGTGTGGCCGCTTAACCAGCCGATTAAACCTGTCATGAAGAAAAAGATAACTGCGAGATTAACAGCAATCGTTTTCGTGTTAAAAATCATCCTTTATTCCTTTTGTTTCTGTTCCTTTTTTTAATTATGTTGCTTGAGCTAATGGATGTTCCTGTGCCTGAAAATTATTATTTATCGTAATGGTTTCGACGGATTCGATTTTGGTTCCCGGCACGATTTCGTCATAGGCCGCGACCGACAGCAGCGGAACGGTTCTGGAGAGCATATCCGCCAGGGACGCCCGAAGCCGGGAATCGCAAAGCAGGGTCACTTTTTCCAGGCCCATTTCCATTGTCGCTTTTTTCCACGCTTCGACGATAGTGGCATTGATCTCCATTGTCAAATCGGTCGGCAGCGCAATATTAAATCCGTCCGCTTCCTGTTTTAAGGTCGATGTCATCTGATGTTCCAGTGACGGATTAAATGTAATCGCAAAGATTTTTCCCTCGTCGTCCTGTAATTTTTTGGTAATTGTTCTGTTCAGATATTTTCTCACCATCTCGGTCAGAACATTTGGGTTTTTCGTTTTCGGTGCGAATTCCCCGAGTGCCTCGACGATCGTTGAAAGTTCTCTGACGGAAATGCCGTCTTTGAGCAGATTTTTGAGGACTCTCTGGAGGATTCCGATGGGAGCGATTTCGCCAATCACGTCGCCGATCAGTGACGGCTGGGATTTTCTTAATCGGTCGACGAGCTGTTGAACATCTTCGCGGGTCAGCAACTCATCGGCGTGTTTTTTCAGCGTTTCAGAGAGATGTGTAATAAAGACCGATTCCGGATCGATAACGGTATAGCCGTTGATCTCGGCTTTTTCTTTATCCGCCTGGGAGATCCACAATGCCGGCAGGCCGTAAACCGGTTCGGTCGTTTCAATTCCCGATACTTTTACCTGAACATGTCCTGAATCCATGGCGAGAAACATTTCCGGTTCGAGATGTCCTTTGGCCACCGCATGGTCAAAAAGTTTGATTTCATAGGCGTTCGGTTCGAGATTGATGTTATCCCGCAGACGCACCAGAGGCATAACGATGCCGAGCTCCTGAGCGAATTTTCTCCTTAATGCTCCAATCCGGTCAAAAATGGAACTGTCTTTTCTTGGGTCCACCAGGCTGATCAGCCTGACGCCGACATGTACCGAAACCCTGTCCACATCGAGAAGTTCTTCGACCGGCTGTTTTTCGGATTTTGATTTGGTTGTTTCCGGTTCACTTTCCTGCTCCGCTTGTTTTTTATGTTTTTGATTGATTTGTCGGGCAAACAGGCCAATGGCTCCGGCGAGCAGTAAAAATGGTAATTTGGGCATTCCGGGGACAAATCCCATCGCCACGATAACAAACGCGGCGATGAGCAGCGGCTGTGACGTCTTGAAAAATTGATGGGAAATATCCTGGCTTACGCTTTTATTCGATGAGATTTTTGTGACGAGAAAACCAGAGCTGATCGAGATGATGATCGAAGGGATCTGGCTGACCAAACCGTCACCGATGGATAGAATCGAATAGGTCTTGATGGCCTGACCGATGTTCATTCCTCTGACATATCCCATGGCGATTCCGCCGACAATATTGATCAGCGTAATGATAATTCCCGCTTTTGCGTCCCCGCGGATAAATTTACTGGCACCGTCCATCGCACCGTAAAATTCACTTTCTTTAACGATTTTCAATCTTCTTTCATTCGCCTGTTGTTCTGTGATGAGGCCGGCGTTGAGGTCGGCGTCGATGGCCATTTGCTTACCGGGCATGGCATCCAGTGTAAACCTGGCCGAGACTTCACTGATTCGCTCGGATCCTTTCGTAATCACGATGAACTGAATAATCACAAGAATGAGAAAAATAACGATACCGACGACGAAGCTGCCGCCGGCCACAAAATCACCAAATGTCTGGATGATCATGCCGGCGTCGCCCTGAAGCAGGATCAGTCTTGTCGACGCCACGTTTAGTGAGAGCCTGAACAAGGTGGTGAACAGCAGCAATGAAGGAAAGGTCGATAGTTCAAGGACTTCCTTGGACGCCAGGGTGATGATTAAAACCATAATCGCCAGCGATATACTGCAGGCCAAGAACATATCCAGCAGCGGGGTCGGCAGGGGCACAAGCAATGTCGTGAATACGGCCACCAGGCCGATTACCAGCGTGATATTACTTTTGAAATAATCGTTCCCTAATGAATTGGATGTTAATTTTGTTTTCTCGTTCATGGTTTTTTTATTTTTATTCTTCTGTTTTTTCTTCTGATGGCTCCTCGGCTGTTGCCAGTCCGAAAACTTCTTCGATTTTCACGGCGAATCGGCCCTCCACGACAACCACCGAGCCTGTCGCGAATTTTGTGTCTTTGAGATAAAGGTCAACCGGTGCGTCGATGGATTTATCGAGCTTGAGCACTGATCCCGGTCCGAGCTGGAGCAGCTTTTGAATTGACATTTCCTGTTTTCCGATCGCGACAGTCACGGGCAGATTGAGATCGAGCAGAACTTCGATTCCCGACCCCGGTCCGACGGCGGGCGAGTCGTTTGCCTCAGAGAATTCAACCGACTGGGCTTGCGCCTTTTCCTGTGTTGCTGTATCAGCCATATTTTACCCTTCCGTTTTATTGAGTATTCATGATTTTTATCAACTGTTTTGGCATAGTTCTTTGATCACCACGGCGAACTTTCCCGCTGATTTTGCAGGACGTCCGCGTAGAATGGTTTTATTATTTACAGTTACATCTATTAAATCGTCTGCTTTGGTGTCGAGTATCAAAATATCTTTCGGCTTGAGTTCGATCGCTTCACTGAAACTCAGGATCGTTGAACCCAGCAGCGCTTTGATGGTTATCGGGATTTTATATACATTTTTAAGCATCGCTTCGCGCGATGTTTGTTTTGCAGTTTTATTTTGGAACTCTTGTTTTTCCGTTATCGGATTTAATTTATGGGATAAAAAGACAAAGCTGAATTCGGAAACCGCGTTTTCTTCCTGTTCCTTGATTAAACTGAAACCGATTTCATACAGCGGTTCAGTGCCTGTCACGTTCAGCGGCATCTGGTCTTTGAAAAACATATCCGCTATATCAAGAGTAATTGTTTTGAGATAATCCGACAAGACCGTAACGATGGCGGAGGCGGCGCCTATGAGCAGTTTGTTTTCCATCTCCGACAATTCTTTTTCCTGCTGGTCCTGGTCTGTTTCACTGCCGAGCATTTGGCCCAGCCAGGCCGCGGCTGTCGATATCGGAATATTGATATAACCAAATTGTTCCTGTTGTGTACTGAATACAAGATTGTATCCTGCAAACGGAGAATCGCTTTCTTTTGCCTGATTCATCAAATTTTCGGCAAAAATCTGTTTTTTTCCCGTTGGTGACGCTTTAAATTTCGAATTTAAGATTTCCGTACATTGTTTTGCGATTGCTGAGGCGAGTTCTTCCGCGAAATTATCCAGTTTTAGTAACTGGGGTTGGTTAAAATAATGCGGCCGATGAAAATCATATTTTTCCGTGTTTAAATCGGAGGTATCCTCTTTAGGCATCGATTTGGCCGCAGCGATTAGTTTTTGCAGTCTTTCTTTGCTTATCGTATTCATTACTGTATCGCGAATTCCTTGAATAGAACCTGTTCGATATAGGGTTTACTGTCGGGAAAAAGAATTTCGTTAAAGGCATCTTTGATCTGAGTTTGTATTCTTGTCAGGTTTTTATTTCCCCGTGTGTCTTCGAGTGTCAAACTGGCAAGAAAAATGTTGAGCCAGTTGTTCAGCAGGGGTGTTTTTTGTGTAATCAGTTCAATCCCTTTCTCGTTACTGACGGTATTACTGATTTCGAGAATTAAGGTTGCTCGCACGAACCGGGTAACTCCGGGTACGTTAAGATTCGAAACCACGGGAGTCATTTCGTGGAACCAGGTCCCTTCGACTTCTTCGCGTTCTTTGGATTTTTCTTTTTCCTTTGCTTGTTCGGTTTCGGTCTGTTCGGGGGCTTTGGGTTTTGCGAGAATACGTCCCAGGCCGAACCCGGCGGCGGCACAGACAATGACGACGGCAGCGAGAACAATCCATTTCAGTAAACCGCCCTTGCCGGTATTTTTTACTTCTTTATTTTCCTGACCGGTCTGTTCCTTATTTTTTTCTTTTTCATCTGCCATTGTTTAAATTCCTGTTATTTCTGACTCTTTAGGTTGATTGCAGGATACCCTCTTCTCTGTATCGTCGTATTTTATCTCTTAATGTTCTGTCGCTGATGCCTAATACTTTTGCCGCACGGGTCTGATTGCCGTCATTTTGTTCCAGCGTATCGATAATCGCCTGTTGTTCGATTTTTGCCAGCGGCAGGTTT
>CAZNET010000005.1:10435-20861 GCA_964571885.1 uncultured Pirellulales bacterium | reverse complement strand
AGCTAAACCGCATTCCGGCATTGTGCTGGATCTTGTCAGAGGTTATACGATCACCGGCAACACGATTTTCAACTGGTCGCAGGCCGGTAAAATGAAATGCGGCATCGAAGAAAGCCGTCGGTGTTATAAGAATATTTATTCCTCGAACGCGATAAACTATTTCGCAGAAAAAGCGATCGATTCACAGGGCAAGGAAGCGGTTATTACCAATAACCTGAGTCATGACGATCGGCCGTATAACCGTCAGCTCAATGTTTTTACTCAGAGCTTTCAGCCGGAACTGGTCGATCAATTCATTGAAAAGCAAAAATAATAATTGTATATGAAATTACCAAAGATAATGCATTTGGTTATAGCAATCGCCGGTGTGGCAGTTTTTACTGCTATTGTTTATTCTCCTGTTCTAAATTCACAGGCCCGGTGTTTTGATGACAGTGAATATGTTTTTCAGAATCAATTGATAACTCATCCCGGGGCCGATTCAATCTGGCGATTTCTTTTTGAAGTTACGGAGCCTTCCAGTGTACGAGGCTACTATCAGCCATTGGCGATGATCTCCCTGATGACGGATTATGCCATTTCGAACGACAAGGAAACTCTAAATCAGTTCCATTTGACAAATTTATCTCTTCATATTCTCAATGTAACGTGTGTTATTATATTTTTATATTTGCTTTGCGGCAATATATGGGTTAGTGCTGCCGCTGGATTGATATTTGCGGTTCATCCTGTGACGGTTGAGTCCTTAGCGTGGATCAGCGAGCGAAAAGGTTTATTGGCCTGCCTTTTTGCAATGTTGTCTTTGATCTATTATATTCTGTCTGTAAAACAGAATAAAAAACCATTCTATTACTGCTCTATTGGACTGTTTCTTTCAGCGTTGATGAGCAAACCAACTATTGTGTCGCTTCCGATTTTATTATTACTGCTGGACTTCTGGCCATTAAAGCGGTTGGATAAAAATGCGATCATGGAAAAAATGCCGTATTTTATTTTGAGTATTTGTTTCGGTATTGTCACCATCGTATCGCAATACAGTACATTCGGTGTAAGCCCGCAAAGCGGTGGTTTTTATGATAGAATGCTTCTCATTTTTCACAATACAGGCTTTTATTTGTTTAAGATATTCGTGCCGATCAAACTTTGTCCAAATTATATCATACCCGAACCATTTGCCTTTTCCAATACAAGCATTCAGTTCTTTGGTTTAGTGACCATTGCGATACTTATGATCGTATTACTTTCACTATATTGGTCTAAAGTATTGTTTTCTGGTTTTGCTTTTTTTGTCATTGCGCTGCTGCCGACGATGACAGGCCTGGGCTTTACCGATGTCGTCGCGGCGGATAAATTTGTCTATTTCCCGTTTTCGGGACTTTTGATTATCATCGTATTTGCCTTGGATAAATATCTGAATCCGAAAAATCCTGTAAAAGTGACATTGTTGGGTCTGTTGTTACTGGTCTTGATTTCGTTTGAATCCTATGCGACACGCAACCAGTTGAAACACTGGAAAGATACCAAAACGCTTTATACTTATATATTGACCATTACGCCGGAATCCGGCAGGGTGCACAATAATCTCGCCAATATCTATAAATCACAGGGACAACTCGAAAAGGCCGAGATTCATTATCGTAAAGCGTTAGAGGACAGGCCTGACTTATCGGCGATCTGTTTTAATCTGGCAGACACATTGAGATTGCAGGGTAAACACAAGCTGGCGGTTGAATATTTCCGTAGAACGATTCAGCTAAGGCCTGCATTTGCCGAGGCACATTACAATCTCGGCCTGACTTACGATGCGGTGGGTGAACTCAATCAGGCGATCATTCAATATAAAAAAACGGCAAAGCTTTTGCCGAATTCACCGATGATTCAAAACACACTCGGCGTCGCACAGGCGAGAAGCGGGGACCTGGAGCAGGCCATAAACCATTTTATAAAAGCAGTTGAATTGGCCCCGGATTATGAAGATGCCAGACAAAACCTCGCAAGAGCCAAAGCCGAACTGCAAAAACAGACACCTTGATCTTATTGTTTATCACTTGACAGAACTCCTGATAATGCCTACATTTTACTCATGGCAAAAAATCTCTATATCATCGACGGTCATGCGCACATTTACGCTGCTTATTACGCGCCGATGCGACAGCAGTTGACGAGTCCATCCGGTGAGCCGACCAAGGCGACTTATATTTTCACAATGGCATTGTTGTCGCTGATCGAAAATCATAAACCTGACATGTTGGTTGTCGCGATGGACAGCAAGACTCCGCCGAAGCGCAGAGAAATTTACCCCGAATACAAAGCCCATCGGCCTCCGATGCCCGACGATATGCCAACCCAGATCGATCGGATCGAACAGATCCTTGATGCGATGCACATTCCGATGCTGCGTGTTGACGGTTCTGAGGCTGACGATATCATTGGGACACTCGCAAAGAAATCCGGTGACAAAAAGATCGATGTCTTTATTTGTTCCAAAGACAAAGACATGATTCAGTTGCTGAATAGTCATGTGAAAATGCTGGATATCAAATCCGGCAAGATTTCTGATTCGCAAACGATCGAAAAAGAGATGGGCATATCGGCGGATCAGATCATCGACGTGATGGCGCTGTCGGGTGATACCTCGGATAATATTCCCGGCGTTGCGGATGTCGGTCCAAAGACGGCCTTGAGCTGGATTAAGCAATATGGCTCACTGGATAATCTGTATGAACATGCGGGCGAGATCAAAGGCAAGCGGGGCGACAACCTGCGTAATTCAAAAGAACAGGCATATTTAAGCAGAGAACTTGTCGTCATCGATACCGATGTTCCGGTGAAGCTGGATGAAAAACAGTTCGCTATAAAAGAGTTCGATAAAGACAAACTGTCTTCCATCTTCAGTGAACTGGGTTTCAGCAGGCTGATTACTCAATTGGGCTTATCGGGGACAGCGTCAAAGTCTGAGAATCATAATTCGGCTGAAAGTGTCGCAAAAATTGGCGGCCCGGCGACGGTTAAAACGCTTAAGCCTGATTATCAGCTTATTGACACCGAAGCGAAACTGAAAACCTTTGCCACTAAGCTTAAAAAACAGAAGCTCTTCGCGGTCGATACGGAAACGACCGGTGTCGATCCAATGCGTGCCGATCTGGTGGGGCTAAGTTTCAGTTGGGAAAAGAATAAGGCGTATTACATCGCCGTTAAAGCACCGATGGGTTCGAAGCATATCAGCCTTAAAGAAGTTAAAGAACGGCTCGGGTCTGTTCTCAATGACGAGAAAATATTAAAGGTCGGTCAGAATATCAAATACGATCTGCTGGTGCTGCGAAACGCCGGCATGGAGGTCAAGGGTGTGCATTTTGATACGATGGTCGCCGCTTATTGTCTCGATCCATTGCGTAACAGTAATTCGCTTGACCAATTATCACTTGATTTTCTACATTACCAGCCGATTCCAATATCATCACTGATCGGCAAGGGAAAAAATCAGCTTACTTTCGACATGGTGGATCTGCCGGCCGCCTGTGAATATGCCGCTGAGGATGCCGATGTCACTTACCAGATCTATGATATCTTAAGCGCCGGGCTCAATAAGGAACCTCAGCTTAAGAAATTATTCGAAGAAGTGGAGATGCCGCTGGTCAGCGTTCTGGCGGAAATGGAATATAACGGTGTGTCACTCGATGTACCGCTTTTGAATAAAATGTCACATGAACTGGCGGATAATATCAAAGAGATCACCGACCGGATTTATGAACAGGCCGGTGTGGTTTTCAATATCGATTCGCCGAAACAATTGGCTGAAGTGTTGTTCGACAATCTCGGTTTAACGCCGATTCGTGTCGGCAAAACGGGCCGCAGTACTGACGCCGGCGTGCTTGAGGAATTAGCCGCACTGCATCCGATCGCAAAGCTGGTTTTGGAATATCGCACGCTGAGCAAGTTGCAAAATACCTATGTGGATAAACTCGGTCAGTTGATCAATCCCAGAACCAACCGCGTACACGCATCCTTTAACCAGACCATTACCGCGACAGGCAGGCTTAGTTCAAGTAATCCTAACTTGCAGAATATTCCCATCCGCACCGAGATCGGCAGGAAGATCCGGGCCGCCTTTGTTCCCGCCAAAAAAGACGATGTTATTTTAAGTGCTGACTACTCGCAGATAGAACTTCGCCTGCTGGCGCATTTTTCAAAAGATCAGGCGCTGCTCGATGCCTTCGCGAATGATAGAGATATTCACAGCTTTGTCGCTTCGCAGATTTACAATGTGCCCATCGATAAAGTGACAGGCGAGATGCGGTCTAACTGCAAGACGGTCAATTTCGGCATCATCTACGGCCAGGGCGCCTTCGGCCTTTCGCGCACGACCGGCATGAGCGTGGCCGAAGCAAAACAGTTTATCGACGATTACTACAACCGCTATGGTTCGATCAAGGCTTTTATGGAATCCTGTGTCGCAGAGGCAAAGAAAACAGGCTATGTTGAAACGATCCTGAACCGCAGACGAAAGATCGCCAACATCAAAAGCAAAAACGCCAACAAACGCAAACAGGCCCAGCGGTTCGCGGTCAATACCAAGATCCAGGGTTCCGCGGCCGATATGATTAAGGTCGCGATGATCAATATCCAGCGAAAAATCGATGCGGACAAACTCCCTGTAGAAATGATACTGCAGATCCACGATGAACTTGTATTCGAACTGCCCGAAAAGCAGGTCAAATCCTTGTCGAAGTGGATCAGCGACGAAATGACCGGCGCCATAACCTTAGATGTCCCGTTGAAAGTAGATATTAATTATGGACAGTCCTGGCTGAATGAAAAATAATACAAAATCATATGAAATCCACAGACGCCGCTGCGAGCCTCGATTAATCAAGACCAGGTAATGTCGGGACGTTTCGATTTGGTTGAACAATACGATAAGAAATCGATGCGCCCTGTAATTGTCGTTAGATGTCTCAATTTATGGATACTCATTTAAGTTAAAAACGCGAATTAATTGTGCTGTTATGTCAGCAGATAAACAATATAACCTGTATATACGGCGAGCAGAAAGAAACCTTGAATTCTGCCGAGGGTTCTTTTTGAGATCAATACTAATATGCCAAAACCGGCACTGATGGTGACCATCGTCCAGTAGTCAACGCCAATAAGCCTCGAGTCGATCATAAACGGTTTTACGATGCCTGCCGTTCCGGTGACAAGCAGAGTGTTGAAGATATTCGAGCCGACGAGATTGCCGATGGAAATATCACTGTGTTTTTTTGCCGCCGCGACAACGCTGGTAACCAGTTCCGGCAGAGATGTCCCGACAGCAATGATCGTCAGACCGATGACCGCTTCGCTCAGGCCGATCGCCTGACCGATGAAAACCGCACCGCGGACACTGATATCCGCCCCGATCGCCAGACCTGCCAGACCGATGACGATTAAAAAAATGCTTTTAGGAACGGGCATTTGTACCTCAAGAGGTATTTCCGGAGGTTTTTCAATAAAAATCGCTTTTGACGTGTTGATCTTTTCTCTGCGGGCAAGGACGATCGTGATGACAATAAGCACAACGAACAAACTCAGCAGAAAAAGACCTTCCAGCCTTGAAAGGGTTAGATTTATAAGGATAGGCCATAAAAGTAACGTCGTGGCGATCATTGCTGGCAGTTCGCGTTTAAGAATTTGTTTGTGAACGACAATAGGTGAAATGATCGCTGACAGCCCTGCGACCAGTGCGAGATTGGAGATGTTTGACCCATAAACATTGCCGATCGCTATGTCCCCCGAACTTTTTAGTGTCGCGGCGATACTGGCCGCTACTTCCGGAGCCGATGTTCCCATGGCGACCACTGTCAGACCGATCACGAGTTGGCTGACACCGAAGCGATTGGCAAGCGTAACTGCGCCGTCGACAAGCCAGTCTGCCGATTTCCACAACAATATAAGTCCGCAAATTAATAAAATTATGGCCCAGAATAGATTCATGGGTAGCATTATAATCGCCAAAGTATAAGTTTCAAAGAAGAACTTGAATTGATTTTGTTTTTAATCAATCACACTTTCTGATAATCAGACAGGCGTTATGTCCGCCGAAACCGAGAGAGTTGCTTAGGGCGTAATTGATCTGTTTCTGGTTTGGCTTGTTAGGAGTGTAGTCGATATTTAAATCGCACCGCGGATCCTGATTTTCAAGATTGATCGTCGGCGGAATGGTCGATTCGGTAATGGCCTTTGAGCAGATCAGCAGTTCCACCGCGCCGGTCGCCCCCAGTGAATGTCCCAGGCAGCTCTTAGTCGAGCTGACCGATAATTTATAAGCATGCTCATTAAAGACACTTTTGATCGCAGCACTTTCCGCCAGGTCGTTTAATTGTGTTCCGGTTCCATGGGCATTGATGTAATCGATCTTTTCCGGATCGATCCCTGCATTATTCATCGCGATCCGCATGGCCTTGGCAGCGCCGCCTCCGTCTTCCAAAGGAGCGGTGATGTGATAGCCGTCATCGGTCGCCGCGTAGCTCAGCATTTCGGCATATATGTTGGCATTTCTTGCTTTGGCATGCTCATATTCTTCCAGAACGACAATCCCTGCACCTTCGGCTAACACAAAACCGTCTCTGTCTTTATCAAACGGTCTGGAAGCCGCCTTGGGGTCGTCGTTTCGAGTACTTAATGACTTGGCCGCACAGAAAGAGGCCAGCCCGATGGGGGTCAGCGCCGCTTCAGCACCGCCGGTGATCTGCATGTCACTGCCTCCGTAAAGAATGTTTCTGAAGGCTTCGCCGATGGCGTGAGCTCCCGAGGCACAGGCACTGGAGACCGCAAAGTTCGGTCCCTTGATTCCGAACCGGATTGCGATATTGCCGCAGGCGGCGTTGCTCATCAGTCTGGGAACGCTGAAGGGCGATACTTTCCTCGGTCCTTTGGTAAGAATACGTTTATGCTGTGTTTCGATCTCTCCGATACCGCCAATTCCCGTTCCGACGATGGATCCGATTCGTTCGGGATCTTCACCAGACAAATCAACACCGCTGTCGCGGACCGCTTCGATGGCGGCGACGACGGCCAACTGGGTAAATCGGTCCATGCGTTTGCTCTCACGCTGATCGATATACTCGTTGATATCAATATCCTTGATCTCACCGCCGAACGTAACGGGGTACTCGCTTGTGTCGAAAGACTCTATTTTCGATATAGCGCTTTCGCCTCGGCATATTGCCGCGAACACTTCGTCCGCACTTTTGCCGAGGGGAGTAACACAGCCCAGTCCTGTTATAACGACTCTTCGCTTAGTCATTAGGATTGCTTTTATTATTCCTGGCTTTTGGATTGAGCAACTTTCACGATATAATCGATAGCTGCACCAACGGTTTGAATTTTTTCTGCTTCTTCGTCGGGAATACTCATGTCGAATTCGTCTTCGAATTCCATGACGAGCTCGACGGTATCCAGAGAATCTGCATTGAGATCGTTGATAAAAGAGGTTTCGCGGGAAATCTCACTTTTATCCGTTCCCATTTGTTCGCTGATAATTTCCTTTACTTTTTCTTCAATTGCCTGAACATCTACATTATCTTGGCTCACTTGTTGGCCTCCTAATCAAATGAGTTCTTTTATTTTTTTCACGTTTGGCAGGTAATATACCTGTTCTGCTTCGAGACTACAAATATTTTTTTAATTTTTTTACATTGCCATTCCTCCATCGACGCAAAGTACCTGTCCGGTGATATAGCCGTTCTCTTCATGTGCCAGAAAAGCGATCGCTCGTGCGATATCCCCCACAGCCCCCATTCGTTTGAGGGGTATGAGTTTAATCGCTGCATCTTTGACCATATCCGGCAGTTTCGCGGTCATTTCTGTCTCAATAAATCCCGGGGCGACACAATTGGCGGTAATATTTTTTCCTGCGAATTCTCTTGCGACCGTTTTTGTCAGTCCGATAAGGCCGGCTTTCGTTGCGGCATAGTTGGCCTGGCCTGCATTGCCTATTATACCGGATACGGAACTTAAGCTGATGATTCTGCCGAATTTATTTCGCATCATGGATTTTACTGCGGTTCTGACGGCGACAAATGCCGCTTTTAAATTGACTTCAACGACTTTATCAAAATCTTCATCGGTCATTCTAAGAACCAGGTTGTCCCGAGTGATACCGGCGTTATTAACGAGGATACCGATCCCACCGTGCTCTGCGGCAAGATCTTCCAATACCTTTGTAAATTTTTCAGTGTCCGTAATATCAATACATCGTGTAATGCAGGAATGCCCCGCCTCATTGACAGATTTTTCAAGTTCACCGAGTTGGTCTTCGAGAAGATCCAGGCACGCGACCGTGCGTCCCTGTTTGAGCAGTTCCATAACCGTCGCTTTGCCGATACCGCGGGCCGCTCCGGTGACAATCGCTAATCGCTTTTCTGACATTTTATCATCTCCATTCGTTATTTCATTAACACATGATTAAGTGACTCGAACGTGCTTATGTTCGTCACCTTTGTTTTTCGGTGTATGCGTCTCATTAATCCGGTAAGAACCTTTCCCGGGCCGATTTCATAAAATTCTTCAACCCCGTCTTCAAGCAGTTTTTCCATGCATTTTTGCCAGAGGATCGGGCTGGTCAATTGTTGGATCAATCCGTCTCTTATTTGATCGGCCGAGTCATAATATTCGGCACGGATATTGGCAATCGTTTTTATGTCGGCAGGGTCGGCTATATCGCTGTTACCTAACGCTTCAGATAGCTTGTCAGAGGCACTTTTCATCATTTCGGTGTGAAACGCACCAGCGACATCCAGGCGGATGGCTTTGATTGCGCCGAGCTCGGTTGCAAGATTCTCAGCTCGTTCACAGGCCTCGACTGTCCCGCTGATCACGATTTGGCCGGGACAATTGAAATTGACGGCGTTAAGCAGTTCGCCCTGCGACGCCTGTTCGCACAATTGTTTGATTTTTTCTTTATCGAGTCCGATGATACTGACCATTGAGCCTTCCGTTTGGTCGGCAGCCTGCTGCATGGCCCGACCTCTTATCTGTACTAACTGCAGTCCCTGTTCAAAATTGATAATATCCGCCGCGTAAAGAGCGGTGTATTCGCCGAGGCTTAATCCTGCCGTGACATCAGGGACGAGACTCCGTGTCCCATTTTCTGTTTTCAAAACCTCAAGAATGGCAGCGGAGACCGTGAAGATCGCCGGCTGTGAAATCGTGGTGGTATTCAGTTTGTCCGCTGGGCCTTCAAAGCAAATGGATCTTAGATTATAGCCGACAATATCATTGGCTGTGTTGAAAATCTTGGCTGCAGATTCATATTTTTCAGCGATGTCTTTTCCCATGCCAACGGTCTGAGCGCCTTGTCCGGGAAACAGAAAAGCCTTTTTCATTCAAACAATCCTTTAAAAACTAAAATTCAAATATATTGGTACCCCATGTCAGTCCCGCACCGAAAGCGACAAAGATGACGAGGTCACCTCTTTTGATTCTGCCGGTCCGGACACATTCGTCAAAAGCGATCGGTACCGATGCTGCCGAGGTATTACCGTATTCGTTAATATTGATAAATACTTTTTCATCCGGAAGTTCGAGTCGCTTTGCTACCGATTCTATGATGCGGGCATTCATTTGATGTGAAATGACCATCGAGATATCGTCTATCGTTAAGCCGGATTCATCCAGGCTGTCGATGATCGTTTCGACAATACGGCGGACCGCCTGCTGATAGACCTCTCGGCCTTTGATTTCCATATAAATATAATTAGGATCTTCAAGGCTTTTATTTGGAGGATGTTTTGACCCGTACGCCCTGCAGTTTAAGGCTTCCCATTTATCTCCATCGGAAGCCATCATGCTGTAGATTATCCCTTTGCGGCCGTCATGAACCCGCTCTACGACAACGGCGCCGGCCCCGTCGCCGAATAAAATACAACTTGTTCTGTCGTTCCAGTTTGTGATTTTAGTCAACGTTTCAGCTCCGATGATCAAAGCTTTTTCATAAGCTCCGTTACAAAGAAACTGATCGGCGATTGAAAGCGAATAAACAAAACCGCTGCATGCCGCGGCGATATCAAACGCGCAGGCATTTGTTGCTCTCAAGGCTTGCTGTACGAATGAAGCCGTTGAGGGAAATACCATTTCCGGGGTAATGGTTGCAACGATGATCAAATCTAATTGTTCTGCCGATAGATCGGCTTGTTCCAGAGCGATTTTCGCAGCCTCCGTTGCCAGATAAGCCGTGGTTTCGTTGTCATTGGCGATGTGACGCGTTTTGATCCCGGTTCGTGTCGTGATCCACTCATCAGAAGTATCTACCATTTGTGATAGATCGTTGTTTGTTAATTTTTTTTCCGGTGCAAAGGAGCCATAACCTGATATTACTGTCGAATAAGGCAGGTTATGTCTCATGTGGGCTTTACTCATTTTGCGTCCTTACTGTTGTTGTGGATAA
>CAZNET010000005.1:8262-10425 GCA_964571885.1 uncultured Pirellulales bacterium | reverse complement strand
AGATATGATGATGCATACACACAAAATAGCATTCGTTATTTTATCATTGATTTTATTTGTATAAAAGCGTTTGGCTGTCATGATAGCGTTTTTAATGGTTTTGCTTTTACTGGAACCATGGCAAATAAGTGCGGTTCCGTTAACGCCGAGCAGGGGAGCTCCGCCGTATTCATTGTAATCGTACTTCTTATAGATTCTTTTCATAACGGGTTTGAATTTCAATGCCAGGAGAAATTTTTCCTCCATCAACTCGTGCTTGATGGTCTTGAACAAACCGTCAACCAATGCTTCACTGAGCTTTAAGATGACATTTCCGACAAAGCCGTCGCATGCGACAACATCACAAGCGCCGTTGAATATGTCCCTTCCTTCGATATTTCCGATGAAATTGAGTTTTGAGTCCGCTTTAAAGAGTTCTCGAGCTTTTTTGACGATTTCGTTACCTTTTGCCTCTTCGGTGCCGATGCTTAAGATGCCGACTCTCGGATTTTCAATACCGAGTATATGCCGGGAATAGGTAACGGCCATGATCGCATATTGATATAAATTAATTGGTTTGCATGCGATATTAGCTCCGACATCGCAAATGGTGACCGGCCCTTCAAAGGTTGGAAAAACAACCGCGATACCCGGACGGTTCACGCCCGGCAGGTTTCGCATTCTCATCTGAAAAGCCGCAACGCACGCTCCGGTATTTCCCGCCGAGATGACCGCGTCAATTTGATCTTTCTTAGCCATTTTAGCCATCAAAGCAATGGAACTTTTATGTTTTTCGCGTATGCTTTCGATAGGGGGATCGTCCATGGAAATAATTTCAGGGGCGTCTATAATGGTAATGGCTTTTTTCACAGATTTTTTGGACGGAAGTTTGGAATCGACGATATCTTCGGGTCCATAAAGATATATATGATCTTCGTCATCGAGTAACTCAATCGATTCTACCGCTCCGGCGATGATTTCATCCGGGGCATTGTCGCCTCCCATTGCGTCCACTGCTAATCGCATTTTTTTAGCTGCTTTCTTCCTTGCCAAGCTTTAAGGTGATGTTCGGGTTTAAGTAGCCGCAGTTTTCGCAAGCTGCGTGAGGCAGCTTGGCGCTGTCACATTTTGGACATACAGCGTAATTGACAGGTGTTAATCTGTGGTGAGCCCTGCGGGTTCTGGTTTTAGTTTTACTGGTCTTCTTTGTCGGTAACATAAATATACTCCAGGAGTTTAACTTTTCTTGTTAGATTGTATTATTAAGTTAATTAAAAACAAGTATTAATAGTTTTGTATTACTTATTTGTCAAGGGAAAAATAGTAAATGAAACCCATGCACCTAATGGAGTATTATATTGGATTTCTCCTGATCAGCAAGAGATATTTTAATCTGATTTCTTGAAAAATCAAGCATGCACAATGGAGCATAAAACCGGTAATCTGACTCTTTATATAAAACGGAAAAACCGTTGTTATCTGCCCGGATTGCTGAATATGGGGTAAATACTGTATTTTGAGCCATAAAAAACACATAAGTCTCTTTTTTACAATGACATAACTTATATTTGCTGATATTTGGGTTTTTAAAAATATCGTTAAAACGCTTAAAATGCCTTTTTTTCTGTGGAATTCAAACCATCAGATTATTATAATCGTTAATTGGACTATTGCCTTTTATAAGGATTTAAATGGCAAACAGTTAGGATATACGGAAGGAAACGAATCAGGGAGCCGGAGTAAAACGTTTTTGGCTTATCTATACCTCTCCCTGAGCAAATTAAGTGTACCAGTATTAAGGAGATTTATTATGAATGGTGGCATGAGGAACAGAGGATTTAAATTACTTGTTTTGGTTTGCAGTTTTTTGTTCTATTGTATTTGCCCGGAGGTTAGTGGTGAGCCTGTTGATATTGAAGAACCTATTAAAACACAGGAGCAGATGGAACTTGAGGAAAAATTTCAGGAAGAAAAAGCAAGGCAGTCCAGAGAGAAGATTACAAAAATCAGTCCTGATCAAATCGATGAATTAACATTTCCCGAGGACGATACATTGAAAATGTCGGTTAAGCGGATTCGCATTGAGGGAAACAAGGTCATGTCGGACGAAGAGATTTTATCGCACATACCGCTGGTCTATAATGCGTCCACGAAACCTATGAAAAAAGCCGACAGTGAGGACCT
>CAZNET010000005.1:0-8252 GCA_964571885.1 uncultured Pirellulales bacterium | reverse complement strand
GCTATTTGCGTACTTGCGCAACCGCCTGGATCCGAACCATTTGCGAGATTATCGATAATCCCGGTCAGCCCCGCGAGGTTTCCGCCAGAACCATCCGGGGGCTTACCCAATGCATTTTGAAAATTTATAACAGCCAGGGATACTCCGGCATCTTTGTCTCGGTGCCGAGTGACGCTTTGGTTGGAGAAAAACTAAAAGACGATGTATTGATTATATCCGTTATTGAAGCAAGAATCAGCTCAATTCAATCAACTTATTATAATCCTGAGAACGAACAAGTGGAAAAGGGATATCTCAAGGATTCATTTTTACGAAAATGGACCCCGGTTGATGTGGGTGAGGTCGGCAAACAAAAAGAACTGTCCGATTATGTGAACCTGCTTAACCAGAATCCGGACAGATATGTGGCGACCACCGTCTCAAAAGGCGAAGAACCAAATACTTTGGCGGTGAGTTACAAGGTCTATGAGGCCAATCCCTGGCATTGGTTTATACAGATGGATAACTACGGCACCAAAGACCGGCGATATACTCCCAGATTAGGTTTTGTCAACACGAACCTGATGGGATTCGATGACCAGTTAATTGTATATTATCAGGCGCCCTGGGAGAAAGGTCTTGAGGACCGATATTCTTTATACGGCAGTTACGATTTTCCGATCATGGGACCCAAACTGCGTTTAATGCTGTTCGGTGCCTACAATCAATTTGAAGTCGAAGGCGGCGGCGGGATCGATTTTCTCGGAAACGGTTCGCAGGTCGGAGCGGAATTACGTTATAATGTATGCCAGAAAGACAATTGGTTTTTTGATGTCGTCAGTTCCCTGTCGCATGAAAAAAGCAGAGTCTCTTCAACTTTATTTGATGCGGTACTGGGTTCTGAAGTGTGGATGAATCTATGGGGAGTGGGTGTCGATCTGCATAAACGTACCGATATGGCCAATACCTCAGTTACCTATGATCACGTCATGGCTGTCAATGCCTCATCCCAGCAGTCCTTTAATGACGCCAGGTCCGGCGGAGCCGATGACGAATTTTCGATTGATACCGTCTCATTCTATCACAGTCAGTATCTCGATGAGAAAAAGATCCAGCGTTTGCTCGGTTCTGTCCGCTGGATCGTACCCAACGCCAGAATGGTGCCTGCTAAAGCGACGATCTTCGGAGGCATGTATTCGGTCAGAGGCTACCGAGAAAGCGGCATCGTTGCTGACGGCGGGATACTGGCATCGATTCAATATGAATATGATCTGGTTAAGCACGGAGCGGTTGAAGGCATTAAAGAAGCTTCGAAGAACGAAGTATACGAATTAAGAAAACTGGCCCCACTGGTCTTTTTCGATTACGGCAAAGCAGAGATCGAAGATTATCAGGCTGGTATCGACAGTTTCGAAGATCAGGAACTTTATTCGGTCGGTTTCGGCGGCATCGTCGAACTCGGTGACAATTTTGTCGGCAATGTTTATTACGGACAGCCGCTGAAAGCGACAACCACGACCGACACCGAAGACGGCAGGTTTAATTTCAGTGTCATGCTCAGATGGTAAAATGTTTTTCCCAAAGGCGTAAACGGGAAATGAAGATAATTGTAGATGGAGCTTAAAGTATTTATTGCTTGATATTTTAAGGGCTAAAAAGATGAAGAAGCTAAAAGAAATCTCGAAAAATTATTGTTTCAGACGAGTAATTACTTACTGGCTGGTGTTGTATATGGTAATTCTGATGCCGGCGCAAAGCCTTCTGGCAACGCCTTCCGGCGGCGCTTTTCAGGGTGGTGATACCGGGGCCATTGTCGACGGTGTTGTCAACGGCCTCAATACCGTATCGGTCAACCAGGCCCGGTCCGTCATTCACTGGGAAAGCCTTGATACCTCGCAGCTTGAAACACTGCAGTTCACAAAAGGTGAACTGGTCGATGCGGCGGTGCTGAACAGGGTCGTCGGAGAAGGGACTCCGGCTCCTACTCAGTTTGACGGTACATTGCTCGGACAGGACATGGAAATATTCATGATTAACCAGGCCGGTATTGTATTCGGTCCGACCGCGGTGATCGATGTCGGTGTGCTGGCTGCTTCGAGTCTGGACATCGACGACGCCGATTTCAGGAATGAGCTGCCATATACCTTTACCGGCGGCATCGAAGCCGGCGATGTGGAATTCTACGCCACGGACGTCACCGCCGAGGTGATTGCGCTTGTCGGTAAAAATGTTCTCAATAAAGGTGCTTTGGTGGCAGATGAGCTTGTGATTATGGCGGCCGGTGATTCGGTGGTTATCTCGGAAGACGGCACCATTAACGTGGAGGTCGATCTGGGAGGCGGCAGTGTTTCCGATTTTGTCGTCAATAACCATGCAGACGGCAGCGGGATCGATGTGACAGGTGATGACGAAGATGAATCACAGGTGATTCTCGCGGCCGGTGATATCTGGTCGGCGGCTTTGGTCAAGGCCAACTCCGAAGGCGGCTCAGACGCCGTCGCAACCGTTACGATTGACGCCAAAGGCGATGTTTCGATTACGGATGAAGTTATCGCCGAAGCTGAAGCTCCGGATAATGGGGTTGATAATGCCATTGCCACGATAGAGGTCACTGCCGGCGGAGATGTTGAAGTAATGGATAACGGCAGCAGCAGCGATGCTTCATTATACGCTGAAGCTGATGATGGTGTATTAACGACAGCGACGGTTACTGTTAACGCCCAAGGTAATGTTGCTGTAAAAGCCAGTGGCGAAGATAATAGTGCGTATATCGAAGCTGACACTGAAAGTGAGGGTACCAATACCTCTACTGTTATCGTCAATGCCCAAGGCAATGTGGAAGTCACCGCTGAGGACACAGGCAATGGCGGGGCCAGGATTTATGCTGATGCCGAAGATGGCGACCAAAGCAATACAACTGATATTCAGGTCACAGCCGGCGGTGATGTGAAGGTTCAGGCCGATGCATCGTTCTTTACCTGGGCCGACGCGAAGATCAAATCCGATGCCGATGATGGTGTAAACAGTACCGCCAATCTGAAAGTTGATGCAGGGGGTAATGTTGAAGTTGTAGCCAATCATGGCAATGCTGAGATAAAATCGGAAACTGAGGATGCCCAAACGAACAGTTCTACCCTTGACATCACAACCGATGGCGGCGTTCTCGTAAAAGCGGATAGCGCCAATGGGATTACTTCCGGCGCTCAAATAGTATCTGAAGCAGAAAATAGTATCAATAATACGGCATTAACAAAAATTGATGCGGGAACTGAAGTTATGGTTTTGGCCATTAACGGTAACGCTGCAGAGGCAGAAATCAAAGCCCAGGCCAGGAACTATGATATTGAGGTTGATGAAAGTCCGCTTATAATTCCCGGTTTAACCAATAGTGCTACAATTGATATCAAAGCCAAGAGTGTTGAGGTGACAGCCGATGGCGGAGCTGAGGCTAAAGTGAATTCTATCGCCAGAAATGACATGGACGAAATTGATGCCGAAGGTCCAGTCGAGATCATTGTGAACGGCGATCTCAGCAACACCGCAGACACAAAAATTGAAACAACCGGAACGGACGTCGTTGTTGAAGAAAACGGTTACGAAGGAGATGCTGATCCGGGTGAAGTTTTAGTAAATGCCGAAGATGGTAGTACCGCATGGATAGGCGCTGAAACTAAGAACGAGATATATCTTGGAGATACTTCTTACGATCTTGATATAGAATTTAACGGTTCAGTTACAAATACCTCTAACACTGATATTAAAGCCACAGATCAGGTCATGGTTATTGCTGATGGTACTGATGAAGAAGGCGACGAAAGTGAAGCTTATATCTATACTGAGGCATGGAATCAATTTGAAAATGACTCCTCCCAGACGGTCGATGCAGAAATTACAGGCGATATGCAAAACAATGCTGAGACCGTAATTGATGCCGGTGATGATGTTGATTTGGATTCTACGGATAATGAAGATGAAGGTGATGATATTGAGGTCAAAGCCGAAGATGGCGGCGAGGCCTATATCTATGCTGAAGCGTGGAATGATCTTGAAGATGAAGAAGCCATCGATACACTGAATGTTACAGTTGGTGGTTCTATGGCTAATATCTCCAGGGTTGACCTGACGACCGGTGATGAAGTCTGGGTTATGGCTGAAGATAATATTGACGGTCAGTGGAGTGTAGCGGGTATCGAGGCGTGGTCAGAAAACGAAATAGACGCACGTGAAAATGATGATATTGGCTATGTTGTCAGTGAAGGCACGGTGAATCTTACGGTTGGTGATTCGGTGACAAATCAGGCTGATGTAGTTATCAATGCCGGTGACAATGTTATCATCGGAGGAGATGATGCCGCTGAAGCCCTGATCGCCGCCTGGAGCGATAATGAACTTGAAGGCGGTAATGTAACAATGGTTGCAGGAGCAAAAGTTTCTAATATTTCCAAAGTTGATATCACAACCGGCGACGACGTCGAAGTATTAGCAGATGAAAATTCTGATGCTTATATTACTGCAGAATCAGGCAATTATATCGATGACGAGTCAGGCGAGATTCTAAGTAATACCACAGAACTGATAGTTGGTGGTTCGTTGGATAACAAAGCCGATGTTGTCATAAAAGCAGATGAAGACGTTGAGCTATACGGTGAAGATGGCGGTGAAGCGGCTATTTACGCCAAAACTATTAATGAAATATATTCCGGTGAACACACCGATGGTGTTTTAATTGCTTCAGGTCATGTCGATGTCGAAGTTGCCGGAGATATGACCAATCAATCCGGGATTGATATTACTACCGGTTTAGCTGGTAATGGTGAAGGCGATGTAGATGTTGAAGCCTACGATGAAGCAGAAGCTTATATTCAAGCCGAAGCAGAAAATGAGTTCGCAGATTATTCTGAAACTTATTTTCCGGTACCGACAACGGTTGTTGTCGATACAGAAGGTTCTGTAGAGAACCAGGCGGTCGTTAATATCGATTCAGTTGGTGAAGTTGAAGTCATCGCAGAATATGACTCATCGGCTGAAATTATTGCTGAAGCGAAGAACGAGGCACAAACCGGCGGGGATTATATGAATCAAGCCGGTCATGTCGAATTGGCCGCTGACGGTGATCTTAAAAATGAAGCGAAGGTTGATATCAAGACCGATAATGCTCTTTTTGTTAGTGCGTATGATGACAGTGAAGCGGAAGTTGCGGGTATCGCTCGTAATGAGCTGCAAGATTATTCTGAGCGCACCATTAGTTTTTATATTGAAGGAGTCGGAGAAAATATTTCAGAAGTCACGGTCCAGTCAGACACTGATGTCGTGGTCAATGCATATGATGACAGTTCCTCATATATTAATGCTCTGGCTCAAAACTGGCTTGAAGGGGAATCTTATATAACAGCCGGCGAAGCTATGGCTGATGCCTCCAATACGGCGAAGGTCGACATTGATGCCGGCGGAATCGTCGCGGTCGTCGATAATATAGGTGAAATCGGCATGCCGCAAACAGCAAAGATTGAAGCTTTGGCGGAACACGCTACCACCAGTAACACAGCAGAAGTTGATATTACCGGTAATATGGTAGTTGCACTCGCGGCTGATGGCGGTGATGCTCGCATAAAAGCTCGGGCCGCTTACATACACACGTTAGAAGAGGTCAAAGACGGACCCGCTTTAGAGCCCGATGGTACTGAGAATAATGCACGTGTCAAGATTGACGCTTTTGCCATCGATTTACCGGAACCAACAGGTGATACTATTGATGGTACAATGATGACACTGCAGCAGTCACCAGGTAGTGATTTTGACACAGCTTTTGAGCAGTTAGCGAACGGAAGTGTTCTTGTCGGAAGTATTAACGGCGGTGATACCCAGGTAGAGGCTGTGACCTACGGCAATGCCGGTACCGCCAATACGTCCGATGTTCTGGTCTGTGCCGACGGCGCTCTTGTTGTCGGTTCGCTTGCCTGTGACGCTGTAGATGCTGACACTTCTGCCGAGATAAAAGCCCTGTCTCACTTTGGCTACAGTAATACCTCCAGCGTGGGTCTTGGGGCTCCGCTGGCTGTTGGAGCGGTGGCCCTTGGTCCGGGAAGTAATGCTTCGGTTTTATCCAAAGCAATGTACGGTTACACTAACACAGCGGACCTGATCGCATGCAGTACAGGTTTTGCCGGCGCTATAGGAATTTATGGCGGTAACGCTGAAATAGCTTCACAGGCCGCTGAAGGTGAAATGGCAAGTGCTGATACCGCTGTTTGTGGTGATCAGGCGGTTGTTGTTGGTGCTCTTGAACCGGAAGATATGGATTCTCATGCAACGATTGGTGCTTTTGCTTCAAGTGAAAATTCAGAAGATGAGACAACAACCGCTGATGCTGACGTGGTTGTTGTTTCAGAGCAGGGTGGAGTTGCTATTGTAGATATCACATCGACAGATGGTCTACCTTTACCAACTTCCGGAACTGCTGAAATTGTTTCCGAGGCACGTGGAGCTTATACGAATACTGCAAATACTGGTATTTCAGCCGGTGGTGATCTGTATATCGACGAAATAGGATCTATCCTGCCTGAAATGGAAATGCTGGAAGGTGTAGGTGTTCTTGTGGCGGGGTTTGGTGACGGCAGTAATGCCAGAATAGTATCTGAGGCAACCGGAGGCGACAACAGTACTGCCGAGACGGTCGTTTGTACACCAGCAGATGTTATTGTCAATGCTGAAGGTGAATTCGCTCAGGCCAAGATAAAATCCATTGCAAGAAAAGCAATGGTGAATACTGCTGTAACACGTGTTTTCGGCAGTGAAGTCGACATTATAATTCCGGGACTATATCGAGGTAACGGTATATGGGCGAATGCTGGTGGGATTGAAGTAAATCCTCATGTACCTTACACTGGTGACGAAACCGACTATGATCCTGTCGTTGGTGACAATCTTGAGTTTATTATGACAGAATACAATGGCGATTACGGTACGGCCGAACTGATTTGGACACAAGCGGAGGTTGAAGGTGAAAGCACAGCGAGCCTGTTTATTCGCGATTACAGTAATGCCGAGGGATGTCCTACCTGTCCGGGTTGTCCGTGCGGCAGGGTAGATGACGATGTTATTCCTATTGCCCCTCTGGATTTATTTGAAGCGGTTTCAGCCGAAGGTTGCCCGGGACTGACTCAGGCGGCTGCCGCCGAACTGGGTATCTCACCGGAAGGATTGCAGGTGGCGATCGGCGGCGGACTGGCTGGCAGTCCGGGAATGCAGCCATGTCAGGCATGTGCCGGACTTATCAACGCCGCAGCTATTCTTCAGGATCCCGACGGTTCGCGAATGGCGGCTTTGAACGAGGCCTTTAACACATTAGCACCAGCCGATGTGCCGTTCAATGCCGAAATGGCGACCTCGATCGTTACCGCGTTAGGAACAGCCGAAGAAGGTTCAACTTATGCAGCAGCGGCGGAATATATCGATGCGTTTGTTCTCTATGTTGCCGCTCTTGATCAGGGTCTGGGTTCGCCGGTCGGCGACTCGGTGGCGTATGTGATGGATAAGTACGGAGACCCGTTAGCAGGCAGCGATAATGAAAACATTTTGGCTTTTGTCGCTTCCCGCATGGAAAATATGGAAACCTTCTAATTTAAGATAAATGTTCGATTAAAAGCCTGTCTCGATACCGGGGCAGGTTTTTTTATTAGTAGGTGACGATTGCCGCGACGGTATTGGCATCTGTTTGGCCGGATCGCAGCAGTTCGGATCGTCTCGTGGAATTATTCGCTTCGATAATATTGCCCATGTTCCGCTGCAATAGAGCGACGGTGTCAATGACCTCGGCCTTGAAGGGATGATCGGTTTCAAATAGATTGTTGAGTGTCAGCATGCTTTTGCGGCAAAGCTGATGGGCCTGGATAAAATGTTCGGTTTTAATATAAATCTTTGCAAGCAGGTTCATTGTCAATGCGGTGCGGTCATTATTCGGCCCGATCGTATTTTCGTAAATATCAAGCGCCTTGAGACAAAGCTGCTCGGCTTTTTCATAATTGCCTTTCTGAAGATGAATTTCCGCCCGAGAGGTCAATGCGTCAGCCATGTCCGGATGGGTGACAGCATTTTTTTCTGTTAATATTAATTGTGCGTGTTTCAAAGCATTTTCAGCTTTGTCGGTATCATTCATATTTTTGAGAATGTTTGCATGAGTCAACAACGTTGGAACCCACAGCAGATTATCCGGTTCATAAAATTGCTTTTGGATCGTAATAGATTTCGCCCAAGAACGTGGACACGCGCAACGT
>CAZNET010000004.1:9107-21091 GCA_964571885.1 uncultured Pirellulales bacterium | reverse complement strand
CGGAATCTGCGTTCACATTGAGTTTATCTCCCCGGCTGTCGCGTGCGACGGGCGCGATGACCGGTATGGTATGCGATGCGCAGAGTGTCGCCAGCAACTGGGAGTTAACTTCGGTGACTTTTCCAACCCTTCCAAGATCTATTTTTCGGCCGTCTTCACCTTCGAGCCGCAACAGCTCTGCGACGAGGACGCAACTGCTCATCGAATGCATTCCCATCGGGTCGCAGCCGAGCTCCTTGAGCGTCTGGCAGATGGGGTAATTGATATTATGCACGAGGGTATGCTCGACGATGGTCAGAGTTCGTTCGTCGGTATAGCGGCGGCCCTGTATCCACTGCGGTTCGATACCGGTGTTTTCCATCGCGGCGGTGATGGCTTTTCCGCCGCCGTGGATGATCACCGGCAGCATGCCAACCGTTGCCATAAAAGCGACGTCGGTGAGGAGCTTTTTCTTCAGTTCGATATCGTCCAGAACGCTTCCGCCCAGTTTGATGACCACGATCTGGCCACGAAACCTGCGAATATATTCCATTGCCTCGATCAGGGCCGAGGCTTTTGCAATTGCCTGTTCCACGGTTCTACCCCTTTAATTCATCAATGAGCAAAAAACTAAGTGTAAACGGATACGCAGGAACCGTCAAGCGAAAATTTCGATTTTCAAATCAGCGAGCATGCCGGCAAAATGGTTCTACATCTTCGTTTTTCTGAGTGTGAACAGTGTGATCTCGGGTGGGCAGCAGAAGCGTACGTCGGCGAGTGAGGTTCCGGCTCCGCGGGAGGTGTATCCGATCATTTGTTTGTGTCGCCATTTTCCTTTGACGCTTTTCAGCGGTACCGTTGCGCAGGTAATAAGGGGCCATCCGCCGGGCAGGCAGATTTGTCCGCCGTGGGTCTGACCGTCCAAAAATACCAGAAAACCATTTCAGTATCCTAAAAACCTCATCGCTGGAACAGTATTTTCTAAAAAATATTTTTTAACATAAACTATATATATATATAGTTACGGCTTTGCAGAGAGAAATATTGAAAAAATTTATTAGATTTTGCTTGACAAAATTATAGACTATTTGCATATTATTTATCGTATTAAATGAGGGTGTGCACAAAAGTTTAACTGATTGAGGGTTTGATATATTAAGGGGAATTATCATGTTGAAGCGAGCGGTCTTTTTAATGTCTTTTATGATATGTATTTGCTTTATCACTATTTCCAAGTCTCAAACCAACGATTTCCTGCTCCAGCAAAAAGAGAACATTATCCAACATATTATAGATAAAAATTATATAAATGCATCAAGCTCTATTGATGAGTTGTTCAAAAACTATTATAATCATCCCGATCTTTCGAGTACACTTTATGAAATAGCAAAAAAATATGAATCGTTTGAAAAACACGAAGATGCGCTTGAATTATATGAATATATCGTTAAGGAAACTTCTCAATCCCCTATCTATGAAAACGCAAAAATGAACTTATCCAAGTGCGCTATCATTGTTGATTTGAGGTCAGGAAACAACATATCGGCAAAAAACCGATTAGATACTTTTATTAATGACTTTAAGGAAAGTACTGATATTTCTCGACAACTTTTTTATATTGCAGGCAGATTTAGAAAATCAAATGATATCCAAACCGAAAAATACGTTTATGAAGAAATTATAAATATTTATCCAAACAGTCCTTTCGCAGAACGCTCGTTGCTTGGAAAAACAAAAATTGAAATTATGAATATTATTCAAACCGAACCCGAACAGGCTTATTTAAAAGCTGTCCATATGATTGAAACTAACAGCGGTGCCGTATCAATGCCCGATGAAATTCATCATCTGGCAAGGTCTTTTGAGGCTAAAAGACACTATCTCTATGCTAGAAATCTTTATCAAATGATTCTTGATAATTTCGGAGAAAGTCCTTTTGCACAAATAGCAGAATTTGGAATAGCGAGGACATACCTTTTTGAAATAGTGGAACAGGATGCTGATATCAATGATATTCTATTTGATATTGATGGACTCATTTCAACCTTCGGCGATCGATCGGGAATAACCGAGACGGTATTTAAGATCGGGGAGACTTACTATTACGATAAGGGTAAAAATCTTTTCAATGAAGGCCTTATTGAACAGGCAAAAGACAATTTTCGCTGTGCTGTTAAAATATTCAAAAGGACATATTCGCTTCCACAAAGCAAATATTCTCCTATGTCAATTCATTACAAAGCGGTTTGTCACACTCACCTGACGGAATACCAAAATGCAATCGAAGAATTCGAAAAACTGGTTACCTTGTATCCCGATTATGCGTATAACTCCCAAGCCTTATATTTAACCGGTTATTATTATCAGCAATTAGCTGACGATAGACAAATAGAAAAGGATTTGGCTGACATAAAAACCAAAGAGGCTTATCAGGTACTGTTAGAAAAATATCCCAATAGTCCTTCAGTGTCTATTGCAAAAAGATGGCTAAACGAATAATTTGTCAATAATACAGGAGAAGTGAAATGAAACAAATACTTAGTTCATTCTTTATTATTACTGTAATATTGTTTTGGATAATTAATACCGAAGTAACTTATGGCTGCTCTAAAATAGTCACTGATGTTGTTATCACAGATAATTGTGAATGTGGTGGAGCTAATTATGGTGTATGTAATGGAAGCTACCAATTTATACGTCATTATGACTGTTCGGGAACATGCAAAAAACCCAAAAGTTGCAAAGAAACCGGCAGTTATAAAGGAACTATAGGATTTTGTTATTGTTGTACCGGGAGTTGTGAGCAGAGTCAACATGGCGATGACTGCAGTCATACCAATCCACAATCAATAAAAGGAAGTATTCCAAATTGCGGCTGTATTTGATTGAACACCGATAAATATATTTAATATTGTTTATATTTAAGGCATAAACCAATGAAACACAAGACACTTCACATTTTGGTATTTTGTTTGATGTTCTTTCATTATGTCATCGCCGGACAAGTCAATGTTGAAGAATTAAAAACCATTGTTCGGCAAAGCAGGGAGAACGTTCAGGGTGGTATCTGCGATGTAGTTTTTATTGAAACATTTGACGATTTCCGATTCAGCGACACCGAATTCGATAATGTTTCTGAACTTACATTCAGTCACCGTCATTCGAGGCTTGAACTGGTGTTGGATATCTCTAACAACATGTCAAAAGCCGTGATATCTGATCTTCGGGATGTGACCCAGTTTGCGAAGGATCATAATATACCCGATGACCAGAAAGTAAATATCAGTCTTACACGGACGGCCTTGAAGCAGAATAATTATGACGTTATATATAACACTCACCCCGCTAATCCGAACACTGGTAAGGGATCTTTGGATATCGCATCCTCCCCGCCCGGGAACTATTCAAGGTATAATATGATTTATCTTGGAATCCTTCGAGAAAATCTGCTCAAGCCTGAAAATAGTCCAGTTATAAGTACAATGATAAAAGACAACAAGGAACTGATTAAAATTACCGTGAACAACAACGAATTCGGTTCCACAGGTACGGCTGTATGCGATCCGGCCCTGGGGTATCGTTTTACAAGGATCGAATGGAAAAAAGATAACCGTTTGCTGCGGGAAACCGTTGCCGAGGATTACCGGCTTATCGGCGATACAGCTTATCCGTTCTATTATTCGGACAAATATTATGATCCAAACGGAAATGTAATAATCCAAACGACTTATCAAATTGAGAATATCAGTTTCAGAAATGAACCGCAAATTAACGATTTCAAGATTTTTGTGCCTCAAGGTACGGAAATAACCGACACTGTTATTTCAATGAAGGTATTTGACAATCCCAGAGATGCATACCTTGACGTAGATGACATATTGAGCCTTTGTGTCGCACAGTCTCAGGTACCCTGAGTCAGATACATTTTTGTGATTTTTTTAGTGTGATCAATGTGATCTCGGGTGGGCAGCAGAAGCGTACGTCGGCGAGTGAGGTTCCGGCTCCTCGGGAGGTGTATCCGATCATGTTTTTGTGTCGCCATTTTCCTTTGACGCTTTTCAGCGGTACCGTTGCGCATGTAATGAGGGGCCATCCGCCGGGCAGGCAAACCTGGCCGCCGTGGGTGTGACCGGCGAGGAACAGAGAGAATCCGGCTAAGGCGGCCTGTTTATACATTTCCGGTGAATGGCTGACCATGATTTTGAAGACGTTTTCGCGTGTATCGGCCAGGCGGATGTCCTGGGCGTCATAGTAATGGCAGTCATCGAGCCCGACAAGGCAGATATGTTGGCCATTTTTTTCAATAAAGTCGTGTTCGTTAATCAGCATTTTGACGCCGGCGTGTTCGAGTACTTCGGCGGTCGCGTAGCGATCGTGGTTGCCGAGAACGCCGTAAACTTTGGATTTTTGGGTTACTTTTACAGCGAAATTTTCAATGATCGCATGCACCTGCCCATTGGTAACATTGGAGTCAAAGGTATAATCGCCGCCGAGGACGCAGAATTCATAATCGATCTTTTCGGTCAGCCGGATTATCGCGTCAATCAGTTCGGGATGGCAATCGATGTGAGGATCGGAGATAAACAAAAACGTAGTATTGTCGAAGGATTCCGGTAAATCGGCGAAAGCGAATTCGACAGATTCGAGCCGGATGTATAGGGCGTTTTTCTGACCTGGTTTATGAATAAATGGTATCATCAGGACGGTTTTAATCATTTTTTCGATCAGCGGGAAATTTTCAAGGTGCATTCTGCCCCGCATACCTCTTTTGACGGCGTGTCGATGGCCCTCATGTTCGATCATTCGTCTTTTTTCACTTATAGGACGCAATGGTACAATTCCTGATTTCTAAATTCTGAATATGGATTCCCGCCCCTGATCACAGTCAGGGCTGAGATTCCTGCGCGGGAATGACAGTTCATCACAGGTTACAAACATTTTATCATATGTTATTATAATGTATATAGATAGAGTTTTTTTAGTCAAGTTCGCTTTATAGTATCCATAAAATGTTATTCTTTACAGAACCGCAGTGTGTTCATGGCGTATTTTATATTAATTACAACGACGATGGATAAAAAATATTTACAATTCGGTATTTTGATTGTTTTGGCCAGTGCATTTGTGCTGATAGCCAGCAACATAAACAGTGAAAGGAGTTGCGTTATGTGTCCGTTTTCCGGCTTGAACGCATTTGACAGATCTGACAAGCATACCGGCTATGAACAAGCGACCTTCGCGGCGGGATGCTTCTGGGGGATCGAGTCGGCGTTTCGCAAGGTTGAAGGCGTTATCGATACGAGGGTGGGCTATACCGGCGGTGAAACGAAGCAACCGACGTATAAGCAGGTCTGCTCGAACAAGACCGGCCACGCCGAGGCGGTCGAGGTGATCTTCGATCCAAATCAGGTGAGTTACAGTCAATTGGTCCGTGTGTTTTTCAATATCCATAATCCGACGACACGGAACCGCCAGGGGCCGGATGTGGGGTCGCAATACCGCTCGGCGATATTTTATCACAATGAGGTTCAAAAGGCCGCGGCGGAGATGATCAAGCACGAGATGGATGAATCGGGCATTTTTAAGACACCGGTCGTTACGGAAATTACGAAGGCCTCGGTGTTTTATCCGGCAGAGGATTATCACCAGCGCTATTACGAAAAACTTGGCATCAAGTCCTGCAATACCGGCACGCACTGAGCCGGAATTTTGTGTACTTTTGAGATAATCCAGTTACACTATCAATATGATTGGATCTGATCGTACACTGGTTTACTTGGTTTTTCTACTGACCAACCTGGTTCCCGGGCAAAAGGTGTATCATAACCCGGAGGTTGTTATTACCGCCAAAATAAGATCGCACTCCTACATCTATACTGTGAAAAATTTAAGCGATTCTCCACTCACTTATTTTGAAATCAACCATTATAATGCCTATAATTTTCTAATCCCTCAAGGATGGCAAAAAGAAGTCAGTGATGCTATGTTCAAAGCATGGACAGACGATACAAAATACGCCATATTGAGAGGCACCAGCAAGAAATTTTCAATGCGAGCCAGCAGCAAAAGCGGCACTTTAGGCCGCTCCAGCGCAAAAATCGCATTCGATTCAGGTCACAGTGTCATTATATCGAACGTCTGGACCCCTATGAAAGAACCTCACAATACCCGGGTGACTATCATTGTTACTCTTATGTTACTTGTTCTCGGGCATTTTTATACTCTCAGGCTCAGATCCAAAAAGAACGGCGATTCGCTCAGTTGCGCTTGACCTGATCTTTTGCGGGAAAATACTCTTCTGCCACCAAACAGGCTAATTCGGCAAAAATCTTTTTGCATTGCCGTTCGGCTTCTACAGAATCGCCTTTGTAGGGGAAGTAGACGCCCACTTTAATTTGACCGAAATAAGTAAAGCGATTTCCTGGTTTTCCAAGCATCATCCTTACACTATGACGACTGTGTTTGAATGTTCCTTCTACACGAAAGTTATATATTGCCACTTCTGAAAACCGATATTGCGGCCAGTGAAATATAATTAAATTTGCTTTTATCTTTTCCGAAGTACCAGGTACGGGGATATCTACCACAGAAATTTTTTCTACGACCGCTCCAACTTGTCTATAGCAGACATCCGGTGTATGGCCGACTTTGTTATTCGGGTCACTATAATAACTGACAAAAAATTCACCCCCGACCACCAACGCATTATTTTTGAAGTTTTTTAATTTCACATAGACATATTCACTGGTTCCAATATCTTCGACCGACTGATCTCTCTGTTCAAAGTCCCAACTGCCTGCAATACTGGTCAAGCTTGCGGGATTGAGCAATTTGAGGTGCCGATTAATAGCAATCGTATCTTTTTTATAATGTCTCGATAACGATTTCAGCATCGGCCTTAATCCTGTAGCGGCAAAGACCAAAATCACGCAGGAGAAAATAAAATTAAACGAGAGCCATCGTTTCATATTCGCATCAACGGTTTTCATGTTCCCCCTTCGCAACGGTCTTTTCCTGATTCTCTTCAACAAAAAGGTTTACTCTGCAGTCTGAAAGGATCCTAAATAAAAGATAAGCTATCAAAACAGAAACAACAGCAGAGACATTTCTTGGTAACATACTGGCGGGATCTGCCTTATAAACAACCAGCACCAGGCCTATCAAAACATACCTGCATACATTACAAATCAGCAATACCGGCACGGCTAACACAGCAACGGTGACATATCGAAGAACCGTTCTGTCTCTGGAAAAAAGGGTAACAATCCCGACAAAGGCATAGGTTAAAAAGAGTCTAGCGCCACGATTCGTCTCGCCAAGGCCGATGGCTCCGGATTCAGATCCTTTATGGAAAAATATATCGCTTCCAAAAAGAGTGGTCTGGACACCGGGAAAAAGATCGATGATGGACGCAGTCATTTTAATCGTATAAGTTTCCGGCAGGACCACCAAACTTGCATATAACCGCATTCCTATCGGAATACACAGAAGCAGGATGAAAAAGACCGGGATCCACTGCCGCCAGGCGGCCCATCCAAATACGGTTCCAATGACTGCGGAAAAAACAAAAACAACCGCAATATCTCTGGCATAGCCGTATGACAAAGGCCAGATCGCAACGGAGTAAATTCCTAACGCGACGATCAAAACCGGTATTGCCCCGAAAGAGCCATTTGTTGCATTTTGCACGAAGGATTTTCTTTTCGCATACATCAGCAAAATAATCGCCACTGGCGCAACAACAGCATGTGCCATTTCGCTTGTTTGAACTGCTTTTAATGCAAAATAAGAAATTTCAGACCAAAAGGCCCATATCCACAACAGCAGTACAATCACAAGTTTTAGAATGACGTTCTTATCCTTTTTATTATCCACGATCTGTTGCATAAAATTCACCGCAAAATAGTGTTCATACCACCCAGGTTCTACGGAACATAATAGGCATAGCCAAATCTTCCGGCCGTAAATATCTTCCAATGAGAATATACAAAAGACTCCGAGCTTCTTTTAGGATCTACGTATATCATATTTTTCTTTTGCCATTGCATGATATCATTTTTAATTTTCTGTCTTTGTTCATTTTGTTTAATCAATACCCGTTTTTCTTCATTCGGGTCGCTCGACAAATCATACAGAAAAATTTTATCGAGATACGGCCAATATACCACCTTTCGATCGTTTTCGACAAAACCTACCGGGCTGTTGTCATACCAGGAGGAAAAATACAGTCTTCTGTCTGAGTCCGGCTCACGAAGCGCGTTTCGCCCTTCAAATCCCGCCTGTGAAATATCAAAACCAATCAACGATAAAATTGTCGGGGTCACATCGAGTTGAGAACACATCCAATCGATTTTCGATCCGTTTTTGATATGGCCGGGCCAATGAATAATCCATGGAACCCGAATGACCTCCTCGTAGGGAATCCACCTTCCTTCTCCCGTATCCGGGCGGAAGCTGGTACCGTGATCGCCTAACACACACAGGATCGTATTTTCCCAGAGGTTATCTTCCTTCATCTTTTCGCACACTTTTTGAAGGAAATAATCATTAAATCTGACCGTGTTGACATATCGGTCATATTTTGATCCTTTGCTTTCATCGAACCAATTGGGCACTTTATAGGGTGAATGAGAAACAGAGGTGATCATAGCTAACAAAAACGGTCTATCGTCCCGCTCGGCCCATTGAAACGCCGGCTCTATCATTTTGCAATCATCCCCGGATAACGAGGAAACGGAGGCATTCGGATCATTCAAATTTTCCCTGAACCACGCCCAGTCAAAGCCCAAATTTGCAAACAGGCCCGGTGCGCATTCAAAAAATCCGGGTGACATTTCGAAAAAAGCGCTTTTATAACCGGCCCTTCTCAAAATGGTCGCTAAACTTTCATACGTTTGTTTTGCGGGAATCGCTTCAATATAATCCGATTGAATATTGGGTGAGGAACCGGAAAATACCGTCCAAAACGCTTTGGTGGTATACGGCAAAATCACATTTGTTTTCCTAAACTCTACGCTTTGATTCGCAAGCGATTTCAAAAAAGGCATTGTATGAGCGGAAGTCCCGCCCAGGCCTGATATTTTATAGGAGACGCTTTCCAATAACACTATGATTACATTTGGAAGCTGCTTGTTATTGGAATCAGGCAAGACAATGTTTCTCTGCCCTTCCGCGGGAATATGTCGAAGTTGTACGGATGTATCGTCTTTACCAGCTAATCGCGCGACAGCGGCAAGCGCGTTATAATGACTGTTAAAACTGATCGCATCAACCAACAATAACGAATTATCATGGCGTTTAAAACTAAGTTTTGAAATAAAAATGATAATGAAAATCGCAATGAATACATACATCCGGCGCAGATGATAATCTTTTGTATTATTGATTTTTCCTGGAAAAATAAAGTACACGGCAAAAACCACAATAAAACAGCAACCCAGCAGGCCGAACAAGACAGCCTGTAATAAACTTCCCGCGATACGTTCCTGAATAAGTGGCCACACTTGTTTTATTCCAATTATGAGTAATTTAACCGTCCCGGGCTGCAATTGAACGGAACTTTCTAACAGCCATAACACATTCAGCACAGACCAGATAAGTATTCCAATAGAGATCACAAAAGCCAATCTGGCTGTAATTCGGGAAGGTTTTAATAGATACACAAAACGAATCGCTATGAAAACAAACAAAAAGAAAAGAATGTCTTCGTGGATGATATAAAGAAAATCTGAAATTAAATGTTCCGGGTTTGCCCGGCTCAAGAGAAAATACTTTACAGATACCGTACTGGCAAATCCGATCAGCAGGATCAAGGTTTCGATTCGAGGAACGAAAGCAAAGAATCTCGACAGGTCGAATTTAGCCGGATAATTTTCAGGAATATCTTTGGAGTTCATTAAGTGTCAATCATATATCAAAAGTGAAAACAATGCGTCAAAATATATCAACGATAATTCAATCCGATTCGGCTGCTCCGATTATACTAAAAACCGGGTTTTTTTACAATCTTATAATCGGCCATTAAGCGGTCAATCATAACCATGGAACCGCTCTGACCCTGAATTTTATAGTCAAATAGCATCAGAGCCGGTCGTCAAATTACATGGACCATCAGAATATTTACTCTAATTTTTCGGAAAAGTTGAAAAACAGCTTTTAATTTTTGTATTTCTCCTGCTCAAAAGCTGTTTGAACGGAACACAAAAAGGTCAATATTTCTTACATATTTACACGAATTCGCAGGTATCTGTACCTGGTTCGGCGTGCTGTAACTTTCTTAAGTAATTTATATACATAGATTTATCTGTTTTTAGGCAGAGAATGTTCCCACCGCTGGCATATCATTTGCTCAAATCAAAGAAAAAATCTTATTGCTCTTATGGAACGGACAAACTGATGATATTTGATATTGAGAAAGAATACAGCGACCACGTCAATACGGCGTGGGAAAAGATAGCGAAGATATCGGCGGATATTTTCAGGGAAGGTTCGGAAAAAGCGGAAATCGAAGCGGCGTATCAGGATATGTCGGAGGGGACGCTTGCGTTTCTGACGGAGAAGCTGGCGGAGATTGAAAAATAAGTCGTTTCTCGTCACTCGTCGCTTGTCGATCAATATTATTGCTTGATCGTTTGTTATCTTTCAGTTTTTAGTCGTGTGACGAGTTGTTTTGTCGCCGGGGATTGGTTTTTGTGGGCGATTTTGAAGGCGTTGGCGATCTCGGCGTTGGTGTTTTTAAGGGTCTGGTTTGCGGTGACGATTTCCCGCAGGGCCTTTGTTTTTTGTTTTGCGTCTTTGCAGAATGCGATAATCTTCGAGGCGTAGAGGCCGCCGAACAGGGCCGAGACGGCAATGGCGAGCTCGAGGGAGGCCTCGGTGACATCGAAGAGGTCGGGACGTTTCGCTGAATCGACAGCCGCTCTGTCAGCCAATGAAAACGCATCTTCGATGGCGATGTCCTCTTTTGGCAATTCTTCGGGCAGGCCGAAGTAGGTGACGAACGCTCTGCTCTGATGCTCGGACAGGTCGGTTAAGTCCTTTAAACGTTCGGAGCAGTTTTGCTCTCTCGCGGTCACGGCGGTAAGCATGGCGGTCCGGTGGTGCAGAAAGGCATTTTGCTTCTGTGCCTGGTTCGGGACAAAGCGGAGATTGTGACAGCCGGTTAAAAATAGTAGTGACATTGCAAGAATGGTTATTGACTTTTTCATTGTATTTCCTTTCGAAATTAAAATTTAATCTGCATGAGCTAAAGCCCATCCTACAAAAATATGTATCACGCTTTTATCGAATTTTCCGGTGTCACCCTGAGCCTGTCAAAGGGTCTGTTAAAAAGGAGTTCCTTGCGATTATGGTCATTGATTTTTTCATGGTGGTTCCTTTCGATATTAAAATTTAATCTGCATGGGCTGAAGCCCATCCTACAAAAATATGCGTCATGCTTTTATCGAATGTCCCGGGGGCACCCTGAGCTTGTCGAAGGGTCTGTTAAAAAGAATTCCTTATCAACCGATCCCTCGGCTGCGCTCGGGATGACACTGTACATTATGCTCACAAAAAAAATACCCGTGTCATTGCGAGGGAGCCAACGGCGACCGCGGCAATCTCTTGTCGTAAGATTCAGGCTATGCTTAAGAACTTGAGATTGCTTCTTCATTTCATTTTTCGCAATGACAATAAAACATTTGTTTATTTGCGGTAGCCGTAATGACAATCGTACATTTGTTTGGTTCATGGATTTTTTGATTTGGATTTTTGGTTTTGTTTTTCGAGGGCTTCAAGGCGGTATTCGCAATAGATGGTCTTTTCCCAGAGGTGGGTGGTTTTCAGTTCGAGGCGGCTGTTGGTATCAATGAGACGGTCCAGGTCGTGCTGGAGGATATCGAGGCGGCTTTTGAGATTGACGAAGCCGGCGATGATCAGCGAGGCCAGGAACACTAACTGGATGAGCATTGAGAGGTTCAGCTCTCTTTTGAACCGCCAGCGGTTTTCGTTATTCATCAGGTTCT
>CAZNET010000004.1:0-9097 GCA_964571885.1 uncultured Pirellulales bacterium | reverse complement strand
GGAATCCTTCGGATGCTGATTCAACAGACCCTTCGACGGGCTCAGGGTGACATCCGTACACCCGACAAGAGCGTGACACTTATTGGCATTGCGAACGAAGTGAAGCAATCTCTCGATCTTAGAATATGATCGAATCGTACATTGAGAGATTGCCGCGGTCGTCTTCGACTCCCTCGCAATGACAACACTAAGAAAACACACCTATTGACTGATCGACGCAACGAAGGCAGTGATTTTTGTGGATTGTTTCTGGAAATCGATCGTCACCGAGTCGATCGTTGCGAGGTGGTCAGATCGTGACAGGATGTGCAATAAGGGTCTGCTCTGGTCGCAAAGCGTTAAGCCATCGCCGGGGTGGATACCGAGCATCGGGTATGGTGTTTGTAATACTATTTCAGCGGTCGGTTCTGTCAGCAGGTTTTGTTTTCGGCGGATATACTGATTTAATTTAACGGTGTCGTCTTTCTGTCCGGACAGGTCGGCCACATTGGGAGGCGCGGCGTAGAAGATGCTTTGCGGGGTAACTTTGTGATACTTGAACAGCCTGGAACAATCGATCGTTTCGGCATCGCTATCGTTTTTGGAGTCGGTTGTGATCGGGGTATCACTTTGGACCGAGGCGGTGATGCGAAACCTGAGCAGGTCCGCGAGGGCTGCCGCGAGCAAATCATTTTCGAGCTGTTCATCGGTGAGCCTGACGCCGCACTGGTCGGTGAGGATATCAAAGCTGCGGTTGTAGCGGTTGAAGGTTTGTCCCTGGTCGAGTGAATATTCAAGATAATAACCAAAGTTCTTTCCATTTGGTTTGCGTGAGATGCAGGGCAGGAACCGCCGGCGTTTTTGGGTGTAATCGACTTTTTCGAAGATCCTGTAGAAATCGTAAGCGGGTCCGGCGTTATACGGCGGGCCGGTGTAGTCACCCGCTTCGTTAAGACAGAATTTGCGGTACACGTCTTCGACCTTGTCGAAGTCGGGATTGGACAGCGGCGAATACGTTTCGATGCCGGACCCTTCGAGGGACGGGTCCCAGGCCTTGATAAGATCGAATGTCGCTTCGAAGGTTTTGAAATCGCCTTTGCCGACGAGCGTCTTTTGTTTTGGGTGAATCGTTTTGACCGTATAGGCCGCGATATTTGTTTTTGTTACGTCGAGCGGTTGACCTTTGGGCTGGATGGAAAAGTCAATCTTTCGAGTTCGGTGGGGATCATAAAAAACAAGTGCCTGTTTGCCGGCGGTGAGGGAGAGGACCGGTTCGAAGCGAAACCCGATACCGAGCTGACGGCAGCATTGATGCAGGGCCGAGAGCAGAGACAGGCCGGTGACATCGACATCGTAAATGACCGCATCGGCCAGGGCCTTTAACTGCTCGATCGGCGGCAGGTACACATCGGCGACCGGCGCGAAGAATGTCAGCAGGTAATTGACCGTATCGGCGAAGGTCCAGTATGCGGCCTGCTTCGAGTCCTCAGTAAAAACCTTAACCGGTTTGCCGTTCAGCATAACAGGTTCGGCGGAGGCGTTGGACAAGCCGTCTTTGTTAAAAACCGTATCGAAATCGAACTGCTTTAGATCATTGACGTATGTTTTGTTGATAGTGACATGATTGAAAAGGGAAGACGCATCCGAGACGGTGACGATTAGGGATTGACCTTTTTCATCGAGACGGTCTTCGACGGATTCGACCGTGCCTGCGAAGACGGGCAGCGAATCGATATTTGAATCGGGAAAGGATGGATTGAAGAAACGCCTGACCGTGACCGAGGCGCCGATAAACATATCGGGACCGATCGACCCACCGCTGTGTTTCAATACCGCTTTGCCGAAATCCGGATAGCCCTTTCGGCTGATCCGAGTGACCTGCAGATCCGGGCAGAGGCTGCTTTCGATCAAGACCATGAGCATTGAGGCCGGAACGGCACGCGGTTTTGAGTTGTGTTTGTAAAACTGAGCTGTGTTTGACATTTTAATTTCCTTAGACTATTTCGATTGACGCGATTTGCGGTGCCGGACAGGTTGGGTTATCAGCGAATACATTGACCATTTTACAGGGACCTTCGTTTGTTTGAGTTTTCGCTGTGACGGCGAGGCGGACCTTTTTGCCGGGCTCGACGGTCCGTTGTGTTTTGTAGAATTTTCTGCCTTTATACAGCACGGAAATGACAGGTTCCTGAAAATTGATGTCACCTGTGCCCTCGTTACTGTAGATATTAAAGCCGGTCGGTTTTGTTTTCTGGTCGAGCGGACTGTAGAACCACAGAAGCGATACGGTATTCGGTTTTTCGATGTGTGCGGTGACAGCGAAGATGCGGTTCGGGACCGGTTCGGTCAGGTCGCCCTGCTGGTTGAAAAACGTTTTAGCCGAGGCGTGCGTTGTTTTTTCGAGGCGGCCTGTTCTGCTGAATCTTCTGATAAGATAGACATATGAGGTCCGGTGAGCGTGCTCGATCCATTCGGGAGTTGCTATCATATCCGCATCTTCGTTTGCTACCGTAATAGCGTCACCGGAATCGGGCGATTGGATCGAGGCCTTTCGAAACAGGACGGTTGTGATCTTCCGTCTTGACCAGAACCATCCCAGCGTCAGAGCGGTGCTTAGCAGAAAGCCTTCGCGCGTTTGTCCGGCGAAAAGGGCATGTCGGTAAAGTGAATTTTCCATTATGACGGCTCCCGAGTGATCTGATTTTCGGTTTCGACGGGTGTGTGGGTGAACAGTGCGGTCTGGCCGTCGTCGTCAAAGTAGGTGACGGCGTTGGTGGTCTTGCTCTGGACGGCTTTGTTGACGAGCATCTTGACGGCGCTGTTGAGTTGACCGCAATGAAGACGCGGATCGATGTTGATGTCGCCGGATACTTTACCGGGGTCAAACCGCGAGGCGGTGACCACGGCGGGAATCTGGTATGCCTGGATATCGAAGCAATCGGCTTGGGGGGCGGCCTGACTCTTGAAGCCACAGTTATTAAACGCACTGCCCTGTGTTTTCAGCGCGGCGACGGCGGCAGCGGTCGAGGAAACGGCGGAAAAGGCGCAGTTTTTGAAGACGCAGTTACCTTTGACATCGGCAGCGTAGGTCGGGTAATCGTTGTGCAGGCGATCGGCGTTAAAGGTACAGGTTGTGAATACCGCGGAAACCTCGGAGGAGGTGACATTCAGAGCCGCCGCAGGATTGACGCTCAGCGATTCGGTTTCTACGTTGAACACGCAGTTCTCGAAGATCAGGTTACGGGATGAGCCCAGCAGGACCAGGCCTTCGCTGAGACCTTCGAAGATCGTGTCTTTGATGCGGGCGTTTTTCAGCGAGTAAAAGTAAGCCGCCACGGTACCTGAGACGAAGCCACCGGCCATGAGACGGCAGTTTTCGATGACGATGTCACTGATATTTTGAGCAAGCAGTCCGGGGTATTCATAGTAGGCGGAACCGATACAGGTGAGGTTGTACAGCCCACAGCCGGTTTCGAGGACCACGTTAGAGCCAGCGGCGTAGTTGATGATACAGTGATGTTTGCTGGTTCCGACGAGTGTGAGGGCTTTGCCGAGGCTCTTGAGGTCAACGGATTCGACATAGGTACCGGGCCAGATAACGATGGTGTCGCCACCGGCGGCGAGGTTCAGAGCGGCGTTGATGGATCGCTTCGCATCGGCTGCGAGGTTGATCGGGTACTGCTGGGCATGGCCGGGATTGGCGTCGGATCCGAGTTTGGAGACATGCCAGGTTTTGGTTGAGTCACAGGGGTAAAACATTTGGTCCTCCTTTCGGGGTTACGGTTGCTGGGTCCAGGTTCCTGTTTTCGCGGTGACGATCCAGTCGCCCTGCTGGTCCGCGGTGACGGTGAGCGCCGCTCCGAGCTGGGCGGACGATTTATATTTGCCCGGTTCGTTGCCGCTTGAGTCCCTGATAGCCGCGGCGCCGGGATCGATGCGCAGTTCGTAAGATGCCTGTACCGCGAAGGTGAGTTCGATGCCGGGCTGCGGCTCGGCGGGCAGGGATAGTGTCACGTTCTGGGAAGCGGTCCGGTTGGTATGGATCGAGCCGGACTCGTACATCTGCAGCGAGGCATCCTGCTGATGGTTTTCGATGGTTTTGGCGGTGATGCCGGCTGAAGGCGGTATGGAAAAAAGATGCTGGCCGCGGCAGTCGAGAATGGATTCGACCTGACCGGCCGAGGTGGTAACAATCGCCAGGCGGATATGCTTTTGCTGGGTCATCAGGGGGAAAGCATCGTACTGGTCGGTGACAAGCTGGCCTGCGTTGTCGAGGTAGATAAAAATCTGCGGTTTGTCGTCGGTGAGGGTAACGGCGGGCGTGCCAGCGTATTCGATGAGCTGATTGCCGAGCCAGAAGGCGCCGGGCTTAATGCCGATGTCGAGGTCGCCCGCGTTGAAGACACGCAAATCATTTGCGCGGCCGGTCGCGAGCAGCAGGCGGTAAAGCAGCTTTCTGAAATGCAGGTAGTACGGCGACTGGCCGGTCGGGATATACTCAACGCCGGTTTGTTCGTCGGTTAGCAGGGACAGCAATGTCTGGTCGGATGGATAGGTCTCGGTCATGGTTTACTCCTTGTAATGATCGATCGTGAATGTGATCTGTTTTGTTTGCGGGTCGTATGAATGAACGGACAGTTTTTTCGCGGGGACGGCGGGCGAATTTACGTAAATTGATCTTTCATCGCTGTAAGTGATCGCGGCGTTTATGTCACGGACGCCGACGGCGAAGCGGTACTGACCGGTAAGCAGCGGCGGGCTCGTCCATGAGACGGCGTCGGCATCGAAGCCGAACGGACCCTGCGCGAACAGGCCCTTGCCGAAACCGATCGCGGCGTCGCCATCGTAACCAAAGTCGTCTTTGGCGAATTTACCCAGGCCGAAGCCGGTTTTGAGGCAGCGGTCGGGCCAAACGGGGATCGGTTCGGGATTTAAGGGATTGTTATAATCGATGTCGCCCGAGGCGTTATCGAAATAGAGATTCAGAAAAGAACCCAGGGGGATCGACTGGGAGCGCAGGATCTGAATTCGGACGCGGCCGGATCGCGTTGGCGGTATCAGGTTGCTGAAATCGGTAAAGGCATCGGCGAAATTGACGGCACAGACGGTGACGGTTACAAAGGCCCGAGCCGGAGGCATCGGGACGATCATTTGCCTCTGGTCGGGTTCGACGGTGGTGCCGGCGTATCGGCCGTTGAGATAGACCTGGTGAAGGCGGTCGGTGCGGCCGGATGAGAATTTTATCAGTAAAGACGAATGGAGGTTGTCACCTTGGCCGCTGTCGGTAACGCCGGCGGGCAGTTCACAGGCGATCACGTTTTCGATTTGCTCATTGGTAAATGTCATCGTCAGATCTCCAGTTGGGTGTAGCGGATGCGGTAATCGACGGCCAGGCCGGTGGCGGTGTTCCTGAAATTGTCTGTCGTGAACGAATCGATGCGCAGATTCTCATACATTTGATCGTCGATGCTGAGTATATGAATCCCGCCGTCTATGAGCGCATTTATTTTCGAAATCTTTTCCCGCAGGGCCGGCCAGCTTATCGCGCGGAGGGTGCCTGTCTGAACAATTTTCCTGGAATCGGCACCGAGGTCAATACTTGTCACGGCATCGAGGCCGGGGACGGTTCGATCAATAGTTCTTCGCTGCGGGCTTTGCACGTCGAGGTGACAGGCGTTCTTGTCGAGAATAATCGTTTCATCAAGTATGGCGGTCATTTTTGAATCCTTACTTTCGTTTGAGTTTGAAGGCTGTTCCTTTTAGTCTTGCTTCGGGTGCGCCGTCGCCGTCGGTATCGAAACCGGCGGTGCAGCGTTCGATGTGTCTGGTGAACTGTTTTTTGTAGTGCAGCGATTTTTCGACGGCTTTGTCGTCTTTGCCGGAATCGGCGAGCATGGCGTATGCGATGGCGATGACCATACAGGTCGAGGCCAGGCGAAGCGGTTCGCTGTCGGTGATGTCCTCGATGCTGAGGGAATTGTCGGGATAGGCCGGGGCGAGCTTGTAGAACTCGGCGATGAGCAATGAGGTCTCAACGGCCTGCGGACGGAAGGTCGCGATGTGCCAGGTGAGCTGATCGGCGTCGGCGGGTGCGATCGGCTGTGTGTCACCATCGGCGCGGACGATCGAAACGGTTAACTGTGTCGGCGAATTGACCGAGACGATTTCGAAGGCGCCTTCTAATTTACCGTCCTGCGAACGGAGATAAAGAACGCCGCCTGTGGTGACATCAGCGGCGATAAAATCGGCCTGGTCGTCGGTAAAGACGCCGTCGAGTATCGCCGCTGCAGTTCCTTTTGCGATTACCTGATGAGGCGGGGCCAGCGGTCCGAAGAGGGCCGGCTCGTATCGCAGGATGTCGGTGTCGTTTGAAAATGTTTTCATGATCGATTCCTTAAAAAGGTGCCGGCGGTCAAACCGGCACCCGGTTGACAATTCGGATTAGCTGACACTGAGGTTTTTGATCGCGCCGTGGGCGGACTCGTTTTTCAGCTCGAGGGTGTACTCGCCGATGAGCTCGCCGCACTCGTAATCGCCGCTGCTGGCCAGCGGTTTGAAGTGGAAACTTCGCGAGGCCAGGGGCATGACCGACAGGCGCGACGAATCGAGCAGCAGGACACTGTCACGCGGGACCCAGCGGGTGGTGACGATGCGGCAGAGGCCGAAGTCGCTTTCGTAGATGTTGACCATGTCGGTGTAGGTGGTGTCCGACGGTGCGTAGGAGCGGCTCTGCGAGCAGAAGGCGTTGATCTTTCGCTTCTGCGCTCCGCCGACGACGAGCAGATCGACGTTGGCGCTGCTGTTTTCCCAGATCTTCCGAAGGACGTAGTTCAGCTTTTCCTCGTCAAGATCGGTCCCGGAAGGGAAGCCGGAGTCGCCGGGCTTGAAGACATTCGAGGCCAGGTGCTGGACGATTCCCTTCATGGTTCTTCTGACGGTGTCGGAACCCTGCTGGTTGGCGGCGGGCTGACCTCCGTTGATGACGGTGTTTTCGAGGTCGCGCAGCAGTTCGCGGAGGCGCTGCTGTTTCTGGTAATCCATTTCGTCTGCCAGTGCGAGCTGATTCGCGGCCAGGTCCGAGCCGCTGACTTCGACGGCGGCGGTAAAGATCTGGGTGTAATTAGAACAGCGGGTTCGAGTGGTGAAGCGGGCTTCGGGTTTGTCGGCACCTTCGAGGGCGGCGTTGCCGAGGATGTTGACGGTCATCTGGTCGGCTAAATCCCCCGGTGTCGTGCCGGCGTAGCCGCGGATGACGGTCAGGGTCGCGCCGTTGACGGCGGTGATGAACATCAACTCGGAGCTGGACTCGGCCTGGATCTGGTCGCCGATGCGGAAGCGATCCGGGTTGGCGACGTCGAACTGGGTATCGGCGGCCGGGTCGGAGAAGGTGCTGTCATCGATGGTGTCACGGTTGGGCAAAAGCTGGTCTTCGAGCCATTCGTGATGCGTGCTGCGGGCGACGCGGAGCGGATCGCCCAGGGCGTCGAGCAGCGGCGTTTCATAGGGCGAGACGATGCCGACGATATCGGCGACATCCTCGGCGATTTCGGGAAGATCGGTTCCGGCGGTATAGGTTGCTTTTCCGGTAAATGCCATGGTTTTTTCCTTTCACTTTCAATTGAGTGACATTAGATACAGTTTCTTCGCAGCTTGAGGTATTGCTGCAGGTCCCTTGCGCTGCCCGAGCGGGCGGCCTTTTTGGCGGCCTGTTCGAGGCCGTCCTTGTGTGAGAACCGCTGTCTGGCGGTCCGCGTCGATTCCATCGCCGGCGCGATTTCAGTTTCGTCGGCGAACAGGAATGCCTTTTCCTTTCGGAGCTGATCGATAACGTCGCCTGGTTCGAGGTCTTCGTTATCATCGAGCCTTTGTTTTATCAACAGCACGGCGGTGTCGGTATCAACGGCGCCGGCCTTTAGCAGCTCGACTGAGAGTTTTTGTTCGAGCCGCAGGTTATCAAGCTGCCGGGTGAGTTTCTGGTTTTCGGTTTGTGCGGTCTCGAGCTGTTCGTTTATTTCTTTTAGTTTTTTCTCAGCGTTTTTCGCGCGTTTGTGGTATTTGATGGATTCGCCAACGGGGACATAGTCGTTGGTTTCAGCAGTGTCGGTATTTGAATTTTGATTTTTGGTCTGGTCCATTACTGGTCTCCTTTTGTTGGTGGTTGAGTTTTGGTGTTATAGCCTAACTCAGCGAGGATCCGGTCCGTATCGACGCCGAGTTCGGCTTTCAGTTTGGCCTGGGTCAGTTTTTCGGTCATGTTCTCCGGCAGCGGGTCCGGGAAGACAACCTCGATGTCACGCTCATCTTCTGTGGTTTTATAAACGCCGGCCCGGTCGAGCATCTGCAGGACCCTCCGGCAAAGCTGCTTGAGGCCCTGTCCGAAGGTGAAGCGTTTTCGCTCGGTCTTGGACAGTGTCCCCATAAGGGTCAGCTTCAGGGCGACGGCGCTGGTGAGGTTGCCGAGTTTGTTTTTGAGTACGCCGGCAACCAGCGGTGTCACTGAGCTGACCTTGTCCATGGCTTCGCGGACCTCGGCGATGTGGCTGTCTTCGCTGGGGGCGGCCTGGTCGCCGCCGAACTGCTCGATAGCCGCTTCGGTATTGTCGGTGTACCACATGGTGCCGGGCGAGACCGGTTTGTTGTCGAAGCCTTCGAGTCCCTTGCCAAGATACATTTTGAACGCCTGGAAGGTAATCCTGCTGGCGCGGTCGGACAGGCGGGTGTTGAGCTCGTCCTGCAGGGGGATCAGCGGCTCGACGTCACTGATGCCTTCGTAATAGAACGGCTGGGCGATGTTCTGGATGTGCACGACGGGGATGAAGCCGAGAGGATTATCGTGCTGGGCGGTAAGCTGACCGTCTTCGTATCTCTGCCAGAGGACCGGTGAGATAATCTCGGTGACACTGACGGTTTGTCTGTGGTCGAGGCCGGATTTAGGCAGCAGGCGCGACAGAAAACCGGTCTTTTCAGCGATGCGGTTTTTACGCTGGGTGAAATGCTGAACGTAACAGGTGAGCTTGCGGTAATCGTTTTCATCGAGGACAGGCAGTGCCCTTGGCGCTTCGATCAGTTCCAGGTCGATGAATCGGACGTGGTGCAGCGCGTGCTGCAATGAAGAAGA
>CAZNET010000003.1:0-22234 GCA_964571885.1 uncultured Pirellulales bacterium | reverse complement strand
TTTATAAAAATTTTTAACAAAGCAAATAGGGCATTTTTTTCCACCATTGCTCCGACTATATATTTCTGCCTCCCATTCATGTCCTAACTCACATTTCCACCATACTTTCTTGTGAGATCCAGGAATAAAATGTTCAGGCAAAAGAGGATCGTTCTTCGTTGGATGCCATTCTTTAGATAATTCAGGAAATAAATATCCCAGCGACCTTTCAAAGTCTAACGTTCTTCGTTCAGCAAGTAACTGGTTAAAATAATCAGATGCAATCCAAGCTTTATTCTTTAAATATTCATGTATCTTTTCCAAGATAGCTGAATCCTGAATGTGCCGGGTCTTTAAAATTAAACGTAGTATTTTCTTTACGACTGATACAGATACAGATGTTGTACCTAAGGCGATATCAGTATCTGATATTTTTAGTAATCCTTTTTCTCTCACTCTCACAAATAGTATATGTAATTCTAAAGCTGCATTCTTTTCTTGATCTTTTTCAAGTTTATCTCGATGCCAATATGAGCCGTCATACTCTATACCAAACTGTATTTCCGGAATATAAATATCAATTTCATATCCGTTTAGAATAGCACGGTGTTGAGTAGTTGGGAAAATACTTTTTATCTCTGAATATATTCTTAATTCCGGAACTGATGTAGAGTCGTTACAATTTGGGCAGCCTGTACCGTAATTTCTTTCAGAAATAGACGCTTTCCAAATGTGATCCGGTCTTTTTGAACATATCCACCACACTTTTTTTTGAGACCCAGGTCTTACTAAATGTGGAAACAGATTACCATTTTTTGTTGGATGCCATTCTTTTGCTAGTTCTGGATTTAGTGTTGCTAGAGAATTTGATTTAACGACTTTTCTTCCAATGCATATAGGGCACCCTCTTCCATTGTATCTTTTTGCGACAGTTGCTTGCCATTCATGATCATCACCTTTAGGACATTTCCACCAAAAAAACTTTCCTTGAACCAGGAACTATATCATAGGGTGTAAGCTTACCATTTTTTGTAGGGTGCCATTCCTTGGATAAGTCTGGACTTAAGGTGGCTAAACAGTTAGATGTGACTACTTTTTGATTTGAACATATGGGACAGGAGAGGCCATTATTTCTATTTGTAATAGCTGCTTTCAATCCATGATCATCACCTTTATAGCACTTCCACCATACCCTTTTTCCAGATCCAGGAGTAACATCAAGGGGAGTAAGCTTTCCGTTCTTTGTTAGATGCCATTCTTTTGCCAGTTATGGATTTAGTGTTGCTAAGGAATTAGATTTAACAACCTGTCTTCCCGAACAAATTGGGCAGCCTTTACCTCCGTCTCTGCTATAGACTTTAGCTCTCCACTCATGGTCATCACCTTTTGGGCATTTCCACCATACTCTTTTTGATGATCCAGGATGAACATCAAAAAAAGTAAGTTTTCCATTTTTTGTTGGGTGCCATTCCTTGGATAACTCTGGGTTGAGCGTTGCTAAGCAATTGGATTCGACAACTTTATAATTGGAACAAACTGCACATCCGGCACCATTATCTCTATCTTGAATTCTCGCGTCCCACTCATGATCGCTGCCCTTGGGACATTTCCACCATACTTTTTTGACAGAACCCGCAGTCACGTCAGCAGGCGTTAGCTGGCCATTTTTAGTGGGGTGCCATTCGCTAGCTAATTCAGGGTTAGTTGTTTGTAAACTCTGTTTTTGCATCTTAACCTGTATTTCGTCAGCAAAAATGAGATAAAATCAGCTTTTCATTAAGAGGCGATTTCGGCTCCTGTTTCTGTAATTTTACGGTTATACTTTTTTCTTTCAAGCATTGTTTTTCTTTTTAATTCGGCACGTTTTAATGTATTTAATTCTCCGCGGTCCGGAATTTTTGTGAATTGAAGTAATCTTAATCCCCCCGGCCACGCGTACCGGGGCTAATCATTTGGAGGGGGCCGGAGGGCCGGATCAGGTGAACATGGGAGCAGTAGAGAGAAAAGCACACAAGCGAACAGCGTTTAGAGATTGCTGCGATGCGCTCGAAATGACGGGGCAACATTGGGATCCTTCGGATGACGGATTTTAATAGATTTCTCCGCTCGCTTTGCTCGGTTGAAATGACAGAATCGTTGCTTGTCGCTGGAAAATATGGAAGGTCTTTGGCCTGATTTATTTTAACAGCATGGGCTGAAGCCCATCCTACAAAACTTATTTGGAAAGGTATGCTCAGCATACCCTACAGAATATAAACAACAGCGTGTGCAATTTGTTTGCACACGCTGCAAACTGATCCGTGCCTGAGTGCAAGCTACAACGCGAAGATCTTTTTTTTAGAATTGAAAGGGAACCATCCACTTCGCTTTGCTCAGTGGCTGCCTCCCGTCGCAGGAGGCAAAGAAGGTTCGGCAGGCTCGTTCGGATAGAGGCCCGATAGACGCTCCCGATAAAAAGGTATCGGGATGCGAGCACATCGGGACGCAGGCGCATCGGGGTTCGAGCGAATTGAAATTTGAGAGTTGATAATGTGGTATAAACAGCAACTATGAAAGGCGGGTTTTTATTGCCAGTTATGATGTTTAATGCGGGGGAATTAAATGGATGAGCTTGACAAGGAGACAGTTTTGGGTATAATGGTGAATTATTAAAACCAACCCTTATTAAGGTTTTGGAATGATTATTTCGGCACGGACGCACAAGAAGCAATGGGCCGTTTATCCGGCTGATAAGGACAAGGCCACAGAACTTGCCCAGGCGTTGAAGGTTTCATCGGTTCTTGCCCAGGTTCTGATTAACCGGGGGATCACGGATATTGCCGGTGGGAACGATTTTTTGCGGCCTAAACTCACCTCGCTGCTGGCCCCGGAATCGATGCCGGGTATCGTGTCGGCGGTAGAGCGGATAAAACAGGCCATTGTGAATCAGGAAAGTATTACCATTTACGGTGATTATGACGTTGACGGGATCACGGGGGTGGCGATCCTTCAAAGCGTGATTAAGCTTTTGGGTGGTCAGGCGGATTTTTATATTCCGCATCGGATCGATGAGGGTTACGGCCTGCATACCGAGGCGATCCGTTCGATCATCGCGTCGGGGTGTGATCTTCTGGTGACCGTGGATTGCGGTGTTACCGCTTTTGACTCAGCGAAACTGGCGAGGGAACACGGTCTGGATATGATCATCACGGACCATCATCAGTTTTTCAAAGAGGTTCCGGAGGTCTTTGCGGTGGTTCATCCGGGACTGGAGGCTACCTATCTCAATCAGGATTCATCGGGTTCGATGGTGGCTTTCAAGCTGGCGTGGGCGATCGCCAATGAATTCAAGTCCGGTGACAGGCTGTCGCCGGCGCTTCGTGATTTTATGCTTAACGCTACTTCGCTGGCTTCGATGGGTACGATCGCCGATGTGATGGATTTGCGGGGCGAAAACCGCATTTTAACAAGTTACGGTTTAAAGGCGCTCGCTCAGAGTCCACTGGCGGGTATCGAAGCGTTAATCGAAACGGCCCGTCTCGGCAGCGAGCGACTTGACAGCTATCATATCGGTTTTCGGCTGGCCCCGATGCTGAATGCGGCGGGACGTATGGGCCATGCCAGGCTGGCGGTGGAGCTGATGACGACGGACAATAAGAGCCGGGCGTTACACATCGCCGAATATCTCAAGGATCAGAACAACAAGCGAAGAGCCTGCGAACGAAAAATATTTAAGCACGCCTGTGAGCTTATTTCGGAGCGAGGATTGAATCATCCGGACAGAAAAAGCATTGTGCTTTGGGATGAGAAGTGGCACGGGGGAGTTATCGGTATCGTGGCGTCGCGTCTGGCGGAGAAATATCACCGGCCGGTGATCCTGCTGAACAGCGGTCAGGAACGGGCGCAGGGTTCGGCGCGCTCGATCGAAGGTTTTAATATTCTCCAGGCGATCGAGTCGGCTTCATCTGTTCTGGCGGGGTACGGGGGACATACAATGGCGGCCGGTGTCACGATTGACAGAGCATGTCTGAATCGGTTCGCGGAAATGGTCGAAACCTATACGCAGCGTTTTATGGCGGAAGCGGTGTGCGAGCCGAAAATGCATATCGACGCGGTTGTGTCGCTGGCAAGTTTCACCGATGAAACCGTTAATCAGCTTCAGCTTCTCGAGCCATTCGGGCAGGGTAATCCGCGGCCCTTATTCGCGACCAAGGGGGTGACTTTGACCGGTGCCGCGAGGCGGGTGGGTTCCAAAAACGAACACCTGCAGTTCGCCGTGCGTGACCATGTAACGTCTTTGCGGTGTATCGGCTTCGGTATGGGCAAGTACGAAAAGAAACTGCATGAAAACGATTATTTTGATATCGCGTATGAGCCCCAGATGAATCATTTTAACGGCAGCAGTCACGTTCAGCTTGTGGTGCGGGATATTCAATTCGAGTGACAGGAATTTTTATGACGATCCAAGCGGTTATATTCGATCTTGACGGTGTTATCGTTTCCACGGACGAGTATCATTATCTGGCCTGGCAACAACTGGCGGACGAAGAAGGGATCTATTTTGACCGTTCTATCAACGAACGCCTGCGCGGGGTCAGCCGGATGGAATGTGTTGAGATCCTTCTCGAGCAATCGGAAAAAACTTACTCTGAAGCGCAGAAATCAGAAATGGCAACGCGTAAAAACAATTATTATCTTGACTATCTCGACGACCTCTCGGCAGAGCATATTCTGCCGGGGGTGATGGACTTATTCAAACAGCTCAGAGCGAACGATATTAAGATCGCGGTTGGTTCATCGAGCAGAAACAGCCCTGCGATCCTGGAAAAAATCGGTTTATCGGATTATTTTGACGCTACCGCCGACGGGAACGAAATCAGTAAAAGCAAGCCGGATCCGGAGGTCTTCCTTTTGGCGGCGGAAAAACTCGGGGTTAATCCGGAATTTTGCCTGGTCGTCGAAGACGCTGTAGCGGGCGTTGAGGCGGGTATCAATGCCGGCATGAAGGTATTGGCGGTCGGTTCGGCTTCCGAGGAGAAACGAGCCCATTTTTGTGCCGAAAATGTCGATTCTATCACCATAGAGGACCTTTTAGGCCTTGATTAATAGCAAACTTTATGAATTAACATTTACATTAGCGGATTGTTGTGGTATAATCCAATAAAATGAACCGCGGGTAACGAAGACGCAACAAAATATGCAGTTGTTACGTATAATTTATTGATGTTGATGAAAAAGAAGAAGAACGGTCAATTAGAAGTTGATATCAAACAGGAGCTGAAGTTTGCTCAGGCGAGATATAAACAGCTTTTCAACAATATCGACAGCGGTGTTGCTATTTACCGGGCCCTTGACGACGGCAGCGATTTTATCGTGATGGATTTCAACAAAGCGGCGGAAAAAATCGAGAAAATTGCACGCGAGAACGTTGTCGGCAGACGAATTACCGATGTTTTTCCCGGTGTCAGAGATTTCGGGCTGTTTGACGTTTTACAGCGGGTTTGGCGAACGGGAGAAGCGGAAGATTTTCCGATAAAAATGTATAAAGACAAAAGGATCGCAGGTTGGCGAGAGAATTATATTTATAAGCTTCCTTCCGGGGAAGTGGTAGCGGTTTATAAAGATGTCACGAAGCGTAAACGGGACGAGTTGGCACTTCGCATGAGCGAGCAATGTTTTAAGGCGATCGCGGACTATACTTACGACTGGGAAATCTGGGTGGGTCCGGCCGGTCGGGTGATGTGGACCAACCCGGCGGCGCACCGGATCACGGGATATACGATCAAAGAAATCAAGGCCATGTCGGAGTTTCCTTCTCTTATGGTTCATGAAGATCACCGGGACCGGATCCAGCGGGCCTTCAAATCGGCGTTGCGGGGTACGACGGGAAAGAACGTGGAGTTCAAGATGTACCGTAAAGACGGCAGCGTTTTCTGGGCGGAGGCTTCGTGGCAGCCGATCTTTGACGATAAGGGATTTTCACTGGGTCAGCGTACCAGTATTCGCGACATCACCGACCGTAAACACGCCGAGACCGCGCTGAAAAAGAATGAAGAGGATAAGCGGATGATTCTCGACAGCATCATTGAGCATGTCGTTTATACCGATCATGATCTTACGATCCTCTGGGCCAATCAGTCCGCCTGCGATTCTGCGGAACTGAATCGAAACGAAATCATCGGGCGGCATTGTTATGAGGTGTGGCCGGAACGCAAAAGCGTTTGTCCGAACTGTCCCGTTCAAAAGGCGGTCGAGACGGGTCTGCCTCAAAGGATAGAAAAAACGACACCCGACGGCCGGGCGTGGTCCATACACGCAACGGCCGCCAGAGACAATGAGGGGAATATCATCGGCGGCGTCGAAATCACACTTGAAATCACAGAACTGAAGAAAGCCATCGAAATCGCCAGGTTAAATCTCGAATAATGTGATTTTCCGGGCAAGATCCCACAATCATCCATTTACGACAGGTTTTGAATCTTTTCTCTTCGGTCACTTTTTCGGATGCGTTAATGAGGCTTCGAAACTTCAGAACAAGAGTGTTTTTATCTGGCGAGGCTTAAAAGAATCTTTCTCAGCACTTCCATGTCGGTGACAGGTTTTCGGCAGGTATAGTTTTCACAGATATAGACCGTGGTGTTGCCGCCGATAGCTTTATGGTTTTTCAGACAGGGAACATGTTTTATCACGGAGTTCGCATTTTCAGGATCCCAATAAACGGTTATCGAATTGGGCAGGAACGTTTCTCTGATACCCTTGAGCATTTGTTCTGCTTGCTTTTGATCGGTGCCTTGAGCTATGACTATCTCCTGTGAAGGGCCTATATAAAAGTCAACCGCTCTTTGCATAAAACCAAGCGATGACGGATAGTCACTAAGTCTGCCTGAAAAATACCGCAATGTTTTTTCGGCCAGTGTTTCAAGTTCCTTATTCATTGTCAGTCTGCCGAGCCGGAGCAGGATTAATGCCGCGATCGAGTTGCCGCTGGGTACGGCTGCGTCGTAGTCGGGTTTGGAACGTACCAGCAGTTTTTCACTGTCACTGCCTGTCAGGTAAAATCCGCCGTTTTCGGTATCGGCAAACAGTTCGATCGTATGATCGGTCAGGGTCTTTGCTTCGATGAGCCATTTGGGGTCGAATGTCGCTTCGTAAAGATCCAGCAGAGCCAGTGACATAAAGGCGTAATCGTTCAAAAATCCCTTTTCAACGGACTTTCCGTTACGATAAAAACGCATCAAACGGCCGCCTGTCTTAAGATTTTTCAAAATAAAATTCGCCGCTCTTTCGGCCGCTTTGATATAGTGCTTTTCACACAAAGCCGCCCCGCCGTACGCCATCGATGAAATCATCAGGCCGTTCCACGCGGAGATAATTTTATCGTCCCGATGGGGCCTGGACCTTTTTGAACGTAATGCGAACAGTTTTTCCCTGTTTTTTGACAGTGACTCTTGGATTCGCTTATCCCAATGGGTGACATTCAAGATGTTTGTCTGCTCCTCAAAATTTCCCTGCTTTGTCACATTATAATAGTCGTTAAATGCTTCTGCCTTACTGCCGAGAATGTTTTCAATCTCCTCATGTTTCCAAACATAGAACAGACCTTCCCTGCCTTCGCTGTCCGCGTCCTCGGCGCTATAAAAACCGCCGTCTGCGTCGGTCATGTCGCGCAGTACATAATCAAATATGTGCCGGGCAACATCCGCATAGCGTTTCTTTTTTGTGACCTGATAGGCCTCGATATAAACCCTGCTGATCAGGGCCTGGTCATACAACATTTTTTCGAAGTGCGGCACCAGCCACTTCTGATCGACCGAATACCGATGGAAACCGCCGCCCAGATGGTCATGAATTCCGCCGCTGGCCATCTCCTGCAAGGTTTTTTCGACCATCTCAAGGGATTGGGTATCCTGCGTCCGTTTGTAGTGACTGAGCAGGACCATCAGAAAACCGGGCTGAGGAAATTTCGGCGCTGCGCCGAATCCGCCGTATTTTGGATCGAATGAATGTTTCAAATTATCGACCATCGACTCTATACTGTTTATTGAAATGTCACTGACTTTGTCAGGGTTGGTAAGCGACAGAACCTTACTGATCTTATCCGCCGATTCCAGCAGTTTGTCACGGTCGTTTTTCCACCATTCGGCGATGGTCAGTAAAATTTTATCGAATCCCGGCCTTTTGAACATATCATTCGGCGGAAAATAGGTGCCGCCGTAGAACGGTCTGCCGTCAGGCGTGATAAAAACATTCAACGGCCAGCCGCCCTGACCGGTCATCGCCTGCACCGCGGTCATATACATACTGTCCAGATCGGGACGCTGCTCGCGGTCCACCTTAATGCTGACGAAATGTTCATTCAGTATCGCTGCGATCCGTTCATCATCGAAACTTTCTTTTTCCATCACATGACACCAGTGACATGTCGAATAGCCGATCGAAACAAAGATCGGCTTATCCTCTTTCAGCGCTTTTTCAAAGGCCTGATCCGACCACGCAAACCAGTTAACCGGATTGTGCGCATGCTGCAATAAATACGGACTGGACTGGTGGATCAGGTTATTGGGCTCTTTTCTCTGCATTGGATTTCCATTATCAAAAGAACTACCTGCCATTCGTATCGCGGACAAGACAAAAACAATCATAACCGTAAGAACGGTTTTTCATGCTGCGATGTACGATTCCAAAAAAATATCTTAGAAGTATACGAACATAAATCGAACTTGGTCGAAAATTTGATAGATTTCGCTTTTTTGTTACTATTTTTTCGAATAACTTTAAATTATGAATGTTTTTCTTGGATTTTACTATTTATCAACGTTATTATTTTGACGTCGGCTAAAACAAAATGTCTTATAAACTACAGGAGATTTGACAATGAAAAAGACGATTACGGCCATGATCATTTTAATGTCGGTCAGCGTGTTAATGAGCGGGTGCGGTCCCAGCGGTACACTTTCCGTAGAACAAAGACGACAAGCCGTGCTCGATATGCAGACAGAGACCCTTAACCGGCTATATGAAGAGCAGCCTTCAACCCGAGAAGAAATTGCCAAGGCCCCCGGCTATGGGGTATTTAGTAACGCCAACATCAATATTATTTATGTCAGTGCGGGCGGCGGCTATGGTGTCGTGGTCGATAATCAAACCAAGGAGAAAACGTATATGAAAATGGCCCTGGGCGGCGTGGGTCTTGGACTCGGCGCAAAAGATTATCGCCAGGTGCTCATTTTCAAAACCCGAAGCGCGATGGAGCAATTTGTGGAAAAGGGCTGGGAATTCGGCGGGCACGCAGACGCCGCCGCCAAGACCAGCGATAAAGGCGGAGAGGTCAGCGGCGAAGGCGATATCTCCGAGGATATTACCGTTTATGCCATGACCGAAGCGGGCCTGGCACTGCAGGCGACTGTCACCGGTTCGAAATACTGGAAGGACGATAAGCTCAATTGATCATTGAAAACCGCTTTAAGCATTAAAATAGAAAAGGGCCCGACATGATTTCGGGCCCTTTGAAGTCGTTGGGTATTGGTGTTGCTTAGAATAACCAGCCGATGCCTGCTGCGATTCCGGTAGAATCGCCTGTAAACTGACTTTCAACGTAGGCCAGACAGGTGTCTGACAGATCGAATTCCGCGCCGACATAACCACCGAAGCAGGCTTCCTCCTCGATATCAAAAGTCTCATCGCCGATGATCTCAACTTCACCATCCAGCATATAATAGAATGGACCCCCGTAAAGACGCCAGCCCTGCATTTCCATCGTCGGACCGACGGCGACGACTAATTCGTAGAAGTCTATTTCGACATCTTCATGATCTGATTTCGTCCAGTCGATCTGGGCTAAAATACCCCATGACATATCGGTGTCTTTTTGGAAGGTATATTTAGTACCGAAACCGTAAGCAAAATCGCTGCTGCCGTCAAAACCTTCATCATCTACTTCAATATCGGCAGCGCCCAGACGAACATAGGCTTCCCAGTCGTCCGTGGTTCCATAGCCAATATTGGCAAGATATTTCGTGGATTCAAATTCGTCCGTTCCTCCTTCGTCGGTTTCTTGCACATCAAACTCGCCCCAAGCATACTCAGCACCGATTCGCCACTGACCCTGTTTCAGTCCGGCGGTCGGCTTGCCCAAAGGTGATACCGCCAGTGCGGAGCCTGCCAGACAGACTAACATGATTACTACCGACACTGCCAACATTTTCTTTTTCATTTTTGCCCCTTTCAATTTTTCCTTGGTTTATTGTTTGCTGAACTCTTTACTTTTTCAAAATATTTCTGCAACCTTTACTTCTTACAACCGAATATATTAATCACCCATAACTAATCAAACTGTTCTTAGGAAATTACTATCTTTCATAAAATCAATCTTGTCAATCAAAATTGACTATTTTTTTAAAAATACACAAAATCCTGTCTTAAGCTGATTTTGTATTTCTTATGTGCATAAGTTATTAAAATCACTGGCGAATTTAATTAAGTTTTTCATTAAAAAGGGCCCGAAATCATGTCGGGCCCTTTGAAGTCGTTGGGTATTGGTGTTGCTTAGAATAACCAGCCGATGCCTGCTGCGATTCCGGTAGAATCGCCTGTAAACTGACTTTCAACGTAGGCCAGACAGGTGTCTGACAGATCGAATTCCGCGCCGACATAACCGCCGAAACACGATTCCTCTTCTATATCCGCGGTTTCAGTGCCTATAAGTACACCATCTTCATAGAATGTGTCTTCTATTTCACCGTCAAGCATATAATAGAACGGACCGCCATAAAGACGCCAGCCTCCCATTTCAACGGTCGGACCGACGGCGACGACGATTTCATAAAAGTCAATCTCCACGTCGTCTCTTTCCACTGTTTCTCCGAGATCTTCGGTGAAAGAATCCTCGGTGTTTGTCCAATCTATCTGAGCCAATATACCCCATGATACACCATTATCCTTTTGGAAGGTGTATTTGGTACCGAATCCAAAGGCAAAGCCGTAATCACCATCAAAATCTTCTATCTCACCATTGCCTACACCCAGACGAACATAAGCTTCCCAGTCGTCCGTGGTTCCATAGCCGACATTGGCAAGGTATTTCGTTGATTCTACATCTGGTAAAGTTTCACTTGATCCCATCCAAGATGCTTCCAAATCGGCTTCGCCCCAGGCATAATCAGCACCGGCTCGCCACTGACCCTGTTTCAGTCCGGCGGTCGGCTTGCCCAAAGGTGATACCGCCAATGCGGAGCCTGCCAGACAGACTAACATGATTACTACCGATACTGCCAACACTTTCTTTTTCATTTTTACCCCTTTCAATTTTTCTTTGGTTTATTGTTTGCTGAACTCTTTACTTTTTCAAAATATTTCTGCAACCTTTTCTTCTTAGAACCGAATATATTAATCCCCCAAATATTAATTTTTTGTTTCAACAAAATGCCTCTCAGGTACACTGTATTTCACAAAATGAATCATTGTCAATAAAAAATCATGAATTTTTGCAATAAAATATGTATAAAAACGCGATTTTTAGCCCTTTCAGTGGGTATTTAGGGCTTTTTTTGGTATTTCTGCGATAAAACCTCTTTAAAATCCATTGCCTGTTGTTATTTTTCCTGAGATTCATTTCATCGAGGAAATCAACGACTATCATTACTATTCATCGGTATCCGGTCTTAAATGAGTTGAGTAAACTTTCGATAATAAACCCGCTATCAGTATTAAAATTTAATGCACGTCAAAAGCAAGTCCCATAAATTAAACAAGGACCGAATATAACCTTGATCTCGTAGAAGAAAAAGACAATGACCGATAAATACTTTTCAAAATGATCCTGCAGAAAATTTAAAGATGAATTTCAGATACAAAAAAAAGGCTGTGAAGTAAAGATCACAGCCTTTTCATTCCTTGTTTTGTTTCAAACCGTCTGCTTATGAAAACCGCCATTTCGGATAACCTTTATATCCATTAGCTTCATTCGTAAAGAAGAATTTAAAGCTCTTTTTCACAGCTTACCGGTTCCTGAGAGATATCTGTCAAAACTTCGATTTTAGAACATCCAGGTAATGCCGCCGGCAACAGCGGTCGCGTCACAGGCATACTGGAATTCGAGATTCAGATGCGTATTGCCGCTGATGTGCCAGTTAACGCCTGCGAAAGCACCGAGCATATCGTCTTCTTCAAGATCAATCGTCGGGTTTCCCTGTTCCTTATATTCTCCATCGAACCAATAAAGAAACGGTCCGCCGTAAAAGCAAAGATCTTCGCGGATCATGGTAGCGCCGCCAAAAGCGAGCTGTATTTCATCGAAATCAACTTCTTCTGCATCTCCTGGCTCGGCGTCAATTGTAGATTCAGCCCAGCTCATCTGGAAAATAACACCCCATTTGACATCATTTTTTTCCATGATAGTGGCCTTGGCGCCCCAGCCCCACGCTAAATCCTGGTCTCCGTTATCGGCATCTATTGGGCCATTATCTTGCGTTTCCACCTGGCCTAAGCCGGCTCGGAGGAACACATCGACATTTTCCATCGCGCCCATACTGAACTTGGCATACGTCTTTTCCCAGCTGAGACCACTGAATTGTCCTGTAGATCCTCCTACATTCCAATCGCCTTCCATATCACTTCGCACATGTTCCACGCCGAAGCTCCATTGCTGCGGCATCAGCTCGGAGACCGGCGGACCCAGCGGATCCAGCGCCATAACGGTACCGCTTACATACATAAACATTGCTAAAAACGCAACTGCCAACACTTTCTTTTTCATAATTACCCCTTTCAAATCTTGCTTTAGTTTATCGTTTGTGAAGCTTCTTTCCATTCAAAATTAAGTTTACAACATTTTTTCTAACCGAATATCATAATCCCCCATTTATTTTTCCATAGGCATACCCTTCCATTTAAACACATTGCCCATACTATCACTATTTATCATACAAACAATCATACAATCTAAAATGATCCTTGCAAAATATTCTTTCAATCGAAAAACAGGTTTTTCGTTCTACCGATTCAAGCAAAAAGGGTTCGCAGACAACGAACCCCTTTTTCAGTTTTTACAGGCCGAAGGATTTATTTGGGGATAACATTGACCGCACAGGGCCCTTTTTTTCCCTGGCCGATTTCAAATTCGACCTTTTGTCCTTCATCTAAACTTGCGTAACCGCTCATTTTAATTTCCGAGTGATGAACAAACAAATCATCACCGCCTTCGTCCGGGACGATAAATCCGAACCCTTTGTTACCGTTAAACCATTTTACTGTACCTGTACTCACTACATTGCTCCTTGGCCTAACCTGGCCGAAATCTTTTATGCCTCTCATCTTTAATAAAGAAAGCATCTTTGAGAGACCTTTAAGATACTTCCAACTGGAACCAGATTATACCACAGGATTCTTAAGCAGTTACAAGTTAAAAACAAAAAAATTAACACTTTTTCCGATAATATTTGACCGATTGATACTGTCAATACCAATTAACGTGTTAATATACCGAGATTTAAAATATTTTAGTCCTATAAGCATTAATACTTAAATTCATTTATTTTATTAGTGGACTATCATAAAAAACATGACGCCAGGCTCAAAATAGGCAAATCTCTTAATCCATCTAAGGCAATTACGCAAGCTTGTTTTTTGGTTTTAATTTTCGAAATTTCAGTCATTCGCAATGAATGTAAACGCATCGATACCGCCCCAGCCAAAGTTTTTTGTCATGCAGATATAAAGGTCATGAACTCCGGTGACATTATTGACGGGGATTCGCGTTGTGTGCCGTTTGTACCAGTGCATGCTTCGCGGGATGAGGGCCTGTGCGATCTTTTGTCCGTCCGGCGAATCGATCCGAAGCTCGATGGCGCCTTCGAAATCATTGGCGGTATGCACTTCAAACATCTTGACGCCGTCGCCGAAATTGATATGTGAATATCGGATATACTCACCGCCTTTATAATTATTGACCCACTGTGATGTTCCTGTCCCCAGCCGCTTGACACCGCTTTGGTCGTCGAAACGCTCTGCCTGAAAAACATCAAAAGCGCTGACCGGTTCCGTTGTGAATGTCACTTGAGTTCCTTTTATGACATTCGAATGCTGTGCCCGGTCCTGTATATTCGAGAGTGTTAATGTGTAAGTGGTATTTAAGTTTAAATCACTCGTTGTCAAGACTACCTGCGATCGATCAAAGCCAAACCGGGCCTTTTTCACTTTCGCATGTGGGTCAAGCCGGTAATTTGATATCAAAAGCGCGTTGTCACCGACCCATTCATTAAATGTGACACATAGTTTATTTTGGTCGACCGCTTTTACATCATCAACAGCAGGTTCCTTCCCATCGAGGTCCTTCCCACTGACGTAATTTTCCCACCCTGAAAATTCATTTTTTTTCTCCGTTACCGCGACAATGAAATGGATGTCCATCGGGAAGTAATCGTTTACGTCGCCGCCGGGCCAATTATACACGTAATCGGCCCGGATAAAATTATAGCCCTTGTCGGAGCAGAATCTCAGGCAGTTACGCGAGCGCGGTTCATTGAAGTCAATCCATTTTCCCACGGCAGTTCCGTCGAGGTCGGGTTTGTAGGTTGAAGCGGATATCGGTCTGGACCATTTACGAATCCTGCCCGGCTCGACTTTGATACGTTCGGTCCAGATCTCATTTTCCCTGGCATCGGGCTTTTCATTTTTCTGGTACATGTTGAACCAGACATATAAAGGTTCTTTTGACGGCATGCTGCGGACGTGCGTGTAAATATGAAACGTCCCGTCGGCAAAATTGTGCGGTTTTGTCCAGTTGCCGTTGGCTTTTTCATTCGGCGGCATTTCCCAGACAAATCCCTTATTGTATTTATCGATCAGGCCGTCATATTCGAATACGACCCGTTCCGCCGCCCGGCAGGAGAAGACCATGACAAAACAATAAATGAAAAGATATTTATGCCTATTCATACATTGTTCCTTTTCTGTGTATTTTAAGACAGATTATACGCAAAACCGCTTGTTTAACAATCATGAAGATTCAGATTTGTCTTGACGAATGAATGTGTATTTTGCATAATAGCAGTTGAGCTTTTCATCTGTCAAAAAACAGTTGACGTCCTGAATACATTTGAAAGGTAAACCATGGCTGAAAATATTGCTCGTCGCAGGTTTCTCAAAAAATCGATTTGCGCTTCATTTACAGCCGGTCTGCCTTTCAGTTTCGAAGAAAAGGCAATTCTGGCCGCTGCATCGAGTCGGAAAAAATCCGAAGCCGGCCATCCAACAACTTCAAACGAAATACCCAAAGGAAAAATAAAAAATGTCCGCATGAGCCGGCTTATCTGCGGCGGCAATCTCATCGGAGGCGTCGCCCACAGCAGGGATTTGATTTACCTTTCCGAACTTGTGGATACCTATTTTACCGATAAAAAAATCGTCGAAACCTGGCAGCTCTGCGAAGAAAACGGAATCGATACGATGAGCGCCTGGCCAAAGCCCAAACTCTTCAGGGCTCTGAAAAAATACCGCAGCGACATCGGCGGGCATATCCAGTGGCTCGGCCATATCGGCATCGACAAAGATTTTACCAAAATCAAGACCTGTATCGACGGTGGTGCCGTCGCGATCTATATCGCCGGTGACGTTGTGGATCTGTGTGTCAAAAATGAAAAATTCGATCTCTTAAATGACGCACTTAACGTTATTAAAGACAATGGTCTGCCGGCGGGTATCGCATGTCACGCCATTAAGGTCCCTGTGATTCTCGAACAGCAGGGTATCGATGTCGACTTTTATATGAAGACGATCCACACGGATCAGTACTGGTCGGCGACACCGAAAGAGCAGAGAACCGTTGATGTCCGTATCTGGGACCCGAATTTTGTTAAGGGCCAGCATACCTCCGGCCATTATCATGATAATATTTGGTCTCTCGATCCGGATGCCACGATCAAATTTATGAATACCTGCAAAAAGCCATGGATCGGTTTTAAGGTCCTGGCCGCCGGTGCGATCCGGGCCGACCAGGGATTTAAATACGCCTTCGAAGCCGGCGCCGATTTCATTCACGTCGGAATGTTCGATTTTCAGGTCACCGAAGACGCTTTTCTTACCCGGCGGATTCTCAATTCAAAACTGAAACGTAACCGACCATGGCGGGCCTGACATACTTGCTTTTTCTTTTTTCCTTTTTACGTTTCGACCTATGTTATAAGATGCGAATAACCGTACAGGATTCAACATGAAAGGTTTGGAACATGAAAAATCAAAACTTCCTGTTATTTACATTAATATTTATATTTATTGTTGAAGGCGGATCTGCAGAATGGTCTTTGCTTGCATCCCGATGTTGTTTTATCGGGGTAGCCCATGCGGATTCTCAGGACTCGGATAAACTCATTCAGGATTACGAAGTGTATCAAAAGGATAGCCGGTTTTATATCCGCGGCGTTCTCGATCATGAGATTCTGAAAAACACCGACGATGCTTCGACCGCGATCCAGTTCGCGATCGATCAGGTTGATAAGACAGGCGGCACGGTTCTGATCCACCGCGGCTGTTATCCATTAAAACAGCCTTTGACACTTAAAAGCTATCTAACCTTAAAAGGCACCGGTACGGGAACGAAACTTCTCGTTCATCCTGAAAACACAGAAGGTATCGCCATGAAGGCATTTGATATCATCGAACTGCGTGTCAGGGACATGAAACTTACCGCGGGAGACAACGAAAACGCAAAGACCGGTATCTTTCTGGAAACCTGCGGCGATGTCAAACTGATCGATCTGGTGGTGATGGGATTCGCCGAGTACGGCATCTGGATGAAAAACGAATGCTACCTGTCCCAGGTCGTCCGCTGCACGATGGGCGGCAATAAAAAAGCGGCCATTTATACCGACAAAAACTGGCGCGGCAAATGGGGTAATTATGTCCCGAATCAGATCTCCGAGTGCGTTATTTACGGCGGCGGCAAGGGAATCCTCTGTGACCGCACCACCGTTTTGAACATTAACGACTGCCTGATCTACCAGACCGGCAGCTATGCGTTCCATCTTTCACAAAGCAACAGCGTCCTTATTTCCGGCTGCCGAACGTTCCAGATCCAAAACGACGCCCTGCGGATCGAACATTCGCATGAGTTCAACTGCTCGGCTAATATTTTCTGCTGGCATACCGGTCACGGCCTGATGATCAGCGACAGTGTCTGGGGAGCGATCAACGGCAACGAGATCATCGATTCGAGCAGTTGGAACTCAGGCAAAAAAGACACTGAAACCCGCCCCGACGACCTGCCCGAGAACCGGCCGCTGCACAATGCCATCACCATGCGAAAAGTCCGCGGCTACCAGGTCACCGGCAATACGATCTTCAACTGGTACCAGGGCACAAAAATGCAATACGGCATTTATGAGGACTCGCACAGTTTCAAAAATATCATCGCCAACAACAATGTCAATTATTTCATCAAAGCCGATATTGACTCCAGCGGCAGAGATACCATCGTCAAGGACAACATCAGTCAGCAGGAACATCCCTACGGCCAGGTCCCGCCCAGAAAATTCATCCAGAGTTTCGTGCCGGAACTGACCGAGCAAATTATCAAACGTCAGAAATAAATCCCTCTGTAAACAGGGGATTCTTTTAAGAGGCAGCCCGCTGAAAAATTCACACGATCACGCCTTTTACGCCGATGTGATATATGTGGTTTTATGAAGGTCGTTTTATGGCTCGAAAAAGCAAAATCATTGTTCCGGTATTTATTGCGGCCCTGCTCGCCGGCGGAATTTATCTCGGCAGCGGGTTGGTCACACCGGTCGTTACGATGCACGAACTGCTGACCGAAAATAAAGAGCTCAAGCAGGCCATCACGACCCTGACCGAAGAAGATCAGATCGGCTACGCGAAGGTCGTCTCACAGAAATATGAGGACGGCCGGCTTTTTACCACCGTCAAATTTGTCGAGACCGCTCGCGGCGACAAACTTACCAAGCTCATCGAAAAGCAGCACACCGTCGAAGGAGACATCGTTCATTTCGATGCGCTGATCGTGACCTTCGGCGATCAAATGGTTATGGACGGTAAAGAAAAATCGCTTTATCTGTGGCGGAGGGTTTACGGTGAAAAAACCGCCCCTGAAAATGGTATGGTGATCGAACAACCCGACCAGAAACCTCAGCGCTACAGGGATTTGCTTTCGATGCTGACCGAAGAGGAGCAGAAACTTTTCTGGACCGGCATCTGGGAATTGGCTCACGACCCCGACCGGCTGAAAGAATACGGCATCAAAGCCGTGTATGGCAATGTTGTCTATTCAAAACTCAAGCCCGGCTTTGTTTATGTTTTCAAAATAAGTCCTTCCGGCCAACTCTACCCCCAGATCATCCCCGACATGTGGCAATAAATAAAACGCCGTAAATATTAGACAGGATCAACCATCATTCAACAGCGGTTTTGGGCAGGTAGAAGGTTCCCGGGCCGAAGGTATCGTCTTCGTAAGGCTCCTTGGTTCTCCTGTTGCGTATCGCTTTGAGCGGAACCGTTTGGTCCGGCGAATACCTTTCGACATGGCCGTCCGTGAAACCGGCATGCAGCTCGATATCGATTGATTTTAGTACGCCCTTGTCTTTGTGACATTTCCACCACGACGAATCCACGCCGTCCTCTTCTTTCGTTGAAGCACCTTTCATTTTCTCACAACTGCCGTAGTAATAAGGTTCATCAGCGTGACCATACCCCATATAACAACTTACCATCAAGGTGCTTTCTGTGCCTCGGCCCGCACCAGCGGAGCTGTCACGGGGTCCGTAAAAGTACTTTTTGTCACCTAGCCAGCCTTTATAATTCCACCAGTAACAATACGATCCTCTGATGGCATCGTTTAGCAGCGGAACATCCGGATTGCCCCAGTTATCCCCGTTTTCCCAGGCCGGCTGAAGGTAATCGCTTGTGTAAGGTGCCTTCGGGCACTGCAGTATATCGGTGTCTTCGAGATAATCACCCAGATATTCGCTCATGGCGCGATGGGGCGCAGAAGAAATGAAATTCCAGCTCGACAGCGTCCTTGGATCATTCCAGTTCCATGTTTTGCCGGACCCGCTGTAGGAAACGGAAGGCGGATAAAAATCGCCGTTATCACAGGCATAAAGATTGACGATCGTGACGATTTGACGTTGATTATTAACGCCGACGACTGTCCTGCCAAAATGTTTGACTCTGCTTATCACAGGCAGCGTGATCGACAATAGTATAGAAAGGATAAAAAGAACGACTAAAAGCTCTACTAAGGTAAAAGCCTTTCTCGCTGATGTGCCCCCAACGCAATTACCGGATTGTAATTTAATTCAACTTTCCTCCGATTCGTACTAAAAAAACTTCATATATACCGCACGAAATCACCACATCCATATCCTTGGCAGATCTGAATAGCTTCAAAGTTACCGCAAAACACCTGATTCACCTAAATTTACATTCAGCCTACACTTAAAGATGGATATTGGCAAGGAAAATCCTGAAATGATGCGAAAAAAAGCTAAATTTACGGGAAAAATCCCTTAAAAATACGTAGTACTACTATATTTTTAATTGAAAAACCGCTTGTTATGACTAATAATCGATCAGTAAAGTGTCCATCCAGGCATCTGCAAAAACGGCTAAATCCTTAAAATCAACTGTCCCGTTGTAATCGAAATCACTCTTGAACGGCCATTCGCTTCGGCTGGCGTAAGGCGTGTTGCCGTAAGCGCCGATATTGACCCTGCCGCCGTTGGGCATCGGCTCATTGACCGGCTCGATGTTCGGATCGCCGAGGTCAATACAAATACTGCTGATATCATCCAGCACCCATTCGTCCGTCAAAGCCCGATATCTTCCGCGCTCGCTTTTCAGATGATAGTCACCGTTATTGGCATCGGCGAACAACGGGACATATCCGGGAATTTGATTGGGGTCAATCTGGTCCTGGATAAAGTTGAAAGCAGAGTTGATGGCATTCATATCACCGGCCAAGTCACTTAGAGTATTGTCCCAGAAGATGCTGTTGGTAACCGTGACATCAGCATTTACAGCCAATAGCCCCGTCTGATTATTAACGACCGTCAGATGACTGACTGTCGGAGCTGAACCCCAAACGTATACAGCCGTATCGCTGCTTTTTATAATGAAATTCTTCAATACACTATGAGCATCTTCACCATTGATAAATGTCACGGCATTATAATCGGCCACTGAAAGAACAGCCGGTTCATCGGCGCTTTGTACGGTGAGGGCTTTACCTGAGAAATTAATGCCGTTGGTTTGGCTTTCATTATACACGCCGGGCCAGACCAGAACCGTGTCACCGTCAGAAGCAACATCGATCCCCTTTTGGATTGTCGCGAACGCCGTTTCTCTGGTCAGGCCGTCATTCATATCGTTTCCGTCAACCGCTTCGACATGATACGTATTTCCTGTTTCAGTTAAAGCAATCCGGATCGGATCGCTTGCGTCCGGGCTCGATGAGGAACCTAACCTGCCGTCATTGTTATTGCCGGACGAGTCATAAACGATCTGCCCGGATGTCTCGTCGAAATCCCAATATGCCGCCAGATTCGGATCGGGCGAGACACCGTTGTAAAACAAGTCATTTATTTCAGATTCCGACAACGCTTTATTATAAATACATATCTCATCCAGGATACCGTCATAATACCGATAAACAGAAGGCCCATCGTGCTGCTGTCTGCCTATTTCAAGAACTTCGGTGGTTTCCAATGTCCCTGTCGTGATATCGGTCACAGGGGCCGCCGCCGAGACGCCGTCGATATATAAACGCAACCGGTCGGCTGCGGTATCCCGAACACCGACAACATGATGCCATTGATTGTCATTCAGGACAGCATAGCCGTGTATGCCGATCTCGGTATCGTAAATGTCTTCAAATTTGAAGGAAAAATGATCGTTAACCGTTCCGAAGAAGTAGCCCTCCAGATATCCTCCGCCTGAATTCTTCTTTTTGATAACGATAGGATTCCTTCCAAAAATAAGGTTGTTCAGGTCCGCATCGGTTTTAAACCACGCCGAAATCGAAAAAGAATCATCGGCATCGAAATCAAGACTGTCTGCGTCACCGACATAAACATAGTCACCTTCATAGTCATTTCCCTCAAATTCCAGGGCACCTTCATATTCACTGGTATCGCCGAAGTATCCTGTTGTTTCAAACCAGTCCTTTGCGAAGGCGGCGTAGTCCAGAAGATCCACCTGGCCGTCATAATTGAAATCTCCTTTGAGAACCCAGTTACTCATGCTCGCCTTTGCCGTACCGCCGTAGGCCCCCATATTAAGATAACCGCCGTTGGGCCAAGGTTCATTGACAGGCTCGATATTCGGATCGCCGCCGTCGAGACAGGGACTGCTGACATTATCCAGAATCCATTCGCCCGTTGATGGCTGATACCTGCCGCGTTCGCTCATCAGGTGAAAATCGTTATTATCCGCATTGGCAAACATCGGCCCGAATTCCCGTCCCGCCAAACCGCTCTTATACAATAGATCAATTTCCTTTGCCGTTAACGCTTTACCATACACACTTACATCATCCATTAATCCACCGAAGTAATAATAGCTCTGCGAATAATAATCATACTGCATCCTTCCGATTTCAAACGCCTGACTTGTATATAGTGAATTGGTCGTGATATCGATAACAGGCTGATTATCAGAATGGCCGTCAACGTATACACGCAATTCATCTTTATCAGCATCACGCACCGCAACCACATGGTGCCATGTATCATCTGTTAAAAACGTTGAGCCCTTGATGCTGATAGCGTTATCGAAAATATCTTCTACAAAAAAATCTAATTTTTGATTGCGAACTGTAAAACCATATCCTTCCTGATAACCGCTGGAATGGTTGGTTCTTTTGATAACAATCGGTGAGTAATTGGAATCGGTTAATCTGATCCAAGCGGATACGGAAAAACTGTCATCTGCTTCAAAATTCAAATTCGCTGGATTACCCACATCCACCCAGTCATTAAGACTGTCAAAACTGAGCGCACCGTAACTTATACCGGTTGTCCACGAACATCCATACACCGTGCCATTATTGGTACTCGCTGAGTCATAAGCCGTGCTTCCCTGGTTTTCGTCGAATTTCCAAAGGGACAGAGGTCCCTGTTCATCTTCAACATAACTGAATTTCGCCTGACATTGAAAGAGGTCACTGTTGGCGTTATCCCAGAAGATGCTGTTGGTGATATCCGGGTCTGCATTGTCCGCAAAGGCTCCTGTTTGATTATCGATAACCGTGACATTTGTAATCGTCGGG
>CAZNET010000002.1:25244-26984 GCA_964571885.1 uncultured Pirellulales bacterium | reverse complement strand
CAGGTCATCGCGCAGACCCTGATCAAACGCGTCAGACAATCACCGACTATCAAGGTAATGGAAAACTTCTACTGCGTCGATCTTTTGACCAACGGTGACAATCAATGCCTCGGTATCATCGGCTTTGATGAAAAGCGGGGCTTTCAGATCATCTGGGCGTCGAATACGATTCTCGCCACAGGCGGTGCCGGCCAGTTGTACCGTGAGACCACCAACCCTGCCGTCGCTAACGGTGACGGGCTGGCGATGGCGTACCGAGCCGGCGCGGCCCTGACCGATCTTGAATTCGTGCAGTTCCATCCGACGACGCTTTATATCGCCGGTGCTTCGCGCGCCCTGATCACCGAAGCCCTCCGCGGCGAAGGCGCGATCCTCAGGGACAACCAGGGCGACGCCTTCATGAAAGACTATCACGAGGATGCGGAACTGGCCCCGCGTGACATTGTCAGCAGAGCGATTCTCTCACAGATGCTCAAAACCCATTCGACCCATGTTTATCTCGATATCCGTAATTTCGACAAGGTCTATTTTTCAAAACGTTTCCCGACGATCAACGAGCTGTGTGAAAGCTTTGACATCGACATCACCAAAGATCTGATCCCGGTCAGGCCCAGTGCCCATTATATGATCGGCGGTGTCAAAACCGACACCGACGCCAAAACCAGTATTGATCATCTGTACGCCTGCGGAGAGGCCGCCGCGACCGGTCTGCACGGCGCCAACCGCCTCGGCAGCAATTCATTGCTCGAGGGGCTTGTCTTCGGCACGATCGCAGGAAAACAAGTTACTGAAAACGAATCCGCCGGACAACTTCGTCACGCCGTCATTAAATATAACGTCCCCAAATCCGATCGCACGCGTCTGGATACCGATGATGTCACCAATTCACTGAAGGCATTGATGTGGCGAAATGTCGGCATCACGAGAAAGGCAAAACCGCTTACCGAGGCGCAGGAGATCATCGGCTTCTGGCAGCGGTATGTGATGGATAAATCGTTTGAATCGGCCCAGGGCTGGCAGTGCCAGAACATGCTGACGCTTTCACTGCTGACGGCCCAGGCGGCCCTGCAGCGGACCGAAAGCCGGGGTGTTCACTACCGCATCGACTATCCGCAGAGAGACGACGAACATTTCAAGAGACACATCGTAATCAAACGTGGACAATAGATACCTTTAATGGTATAATACAAAATATCCGACACTGATAATCTCAAAAGTGAATAGAGTGGGTTGGGCGACCGCTGGTTTTCAAAACCGGAGGAAAGTCCGAGCAGGAAAGGGCAAGGCGGTGGCTAACGGCCACCCGGGGCAACCCGCGGGAAAGTGCCGCAGAAAACACACAGCCGATGGCCGGTTCGCCGGTACAGGCAACGGTGAAATGGTGCGGTAAGAGCGCACCGCGGCGATGGTGACATCGCCGGCATGGCAAACCCCGCCTCCTGCAAGACCAAGTATGCTAAAGTCCGGCCCGGACGTTAATAGCGGGTAGGTCGCTTCTGCACAGAGAGCCTTTCGGCAACGGAAGGTCAAGATAAATGGTCGCCGTCCGCGAACGCGGATACAGAACTCGGCTTACAGACCCACTCTTTTTTTCATAGTCTAACCGGTTTAAACGATAAACGAAGACTGGAGGCGGGGAGATTCGAACTCCCGTCCCGAGATGTTTCAAGCCGGATATCTACATGCTTAGTCACTCATTTGGAAATTCGCTTCATCATTCGCCGAGTGACAGGCTCTTGA
>CAZNET010000002.1:0-25234 GCA_964571885.1 uncultured Pirellulales bacterium | reverse complement strand
CGCTAGTTCGCAATTGGTCTTTTGCCTCGGTCGCGAACACCCCTCAGCAGCAGTCTGCTGATCGGCGCTCATATCAGACCCGCAGACAAGGTCTGACAGAACGGGCCGCTCATTAAGCAGCCATTCGCAACTGTGAGTTGCCAATTAAATGTGTGTCGGATGATTAACCAGGCCAACCGACATCCTGGGCATGCAATCCTGGCCTTCCTTCATCCGGTCGATACCAGTCGCCCCCTATGTACTTTTCAATATTTCCGGGAAAAACCCAGCCACTCTTTATTATACTCATTTGTTTCTACGTCAACAATGGTAAAAAGTTTTAAAAAGGTGAGTTTATCGGCCATATTTCCGGCAAATCCGCCCATTACATACTCTATCGCAATTCTACGGCTGAGATCTCGCAAATGAGATTATCCGCCGGAGACGGACTGTGCAAGCCGGTTGGATACATCCCGCAGGTTCAACCCGTAAAAATTCGGTATTTCAGACAAAACTCGAATAATAGATAGTTTCTACCTTTTTTTGTGTAAATTGCTTATGTGCAGATTGTCGCAAATTCAATACTTTGAGCGAGAAAGATAAATGTTAAAACGTTTTTTAAGGAGCAGCAAAATATACGGTTAAACACAATCAGTTAGACAGCGCTGGCCCTTGCGGTCCTCGGTGGTTTGAACTGGGGTCTGGTGGGCCTGTTCAGCTTTGATCTCGTGGTATTTCTGCGTGATGAGATGCGCGTGTTATCGAGAATTGTCTATGTGAAGGCGGGTATTAAATCGTCAACACGATTTTGCCGAGATGGCCTGATTCCATTATTTTATGATGAGCCTCGACGGCTTCCGCCAGAGGGAACGCTTGCTGGATAACCGGATTAATTTTTCTGTTGCGCATCAGTTCCTGCAGTGACGCGTGAATTATTTCGAGTTCGTTTTCCGGGATCTTCAGGACCAGCATTCCCGCGATGGAGGATTGTTTGGTCATGGCTTTTCTGGGGTCGATCTCGACGGTACCCCTGCTGCCGATGACGACGACCGTTCCGTTTTGAGCGGCCACATCGAGGTCGCTGTCGAGGTTAGCGTTGGCGAGCATTTCCAGGATGACCTTCACACCTTTTCCCTGTGTTACTTTCATGATCTCGTCAAAGCGTTTTTCGTCATGATGATCGAAGACATGGTCGGCGCCCTGGGCCCTGACGAGTTCTTTTCCCTTATCGGTGCCCGCGGTGCCGAGAACGGTTAAGCCTTTCGATTTGGCCAGTTGAACGGCCGCGATACCAACGCCGCCGGTGGCGCCGTGGATGAGGACGGTATCGTTTTTTTCGGCCTTTGCTTTATAAAACAGCGCGGCGTGAGCGGTGACATAAGGGACACCGAGCGCGGCGCCTTGTTCGAAGGACATTTCGTCCGGCAGCAGATGGACTTGTTTTTCCCAGAAAAGGGCCTTTTGGGCGTAGGTACCGCTGATGGTCCCGGCGGTATAGACGCGGTCGCCGGGTTTGACTTTTTCGACACGGGTGCCGACTTTTTCGATCACACCGGCCGCGTCCATGCCGGGCGTGTAAGGGATCTCGCCGATCGGGTATTGACCGGCTCGGATATAGGTATCGACGGGATTGACCCCTGCGGCCCTGACCGAAACAAGGACCTGATTCTCATCGATCGCGGGTTCCGGAACCGCTTCGAGGTGCATGACCTCGGGTTCTCCGAACGCTCTGACAATAATTGCCTTCATAACAACGGACCCACATTTCCTTCAGTGATTATCGAGTTCGCAATATTGTTATTGCTCTTTCCAAATATCTGACTACTATAGGAGATATGATGCCAAATGAAAACAAAAAAATGAAAATCTTTCTCAGTGCGGCTGAGCCCAGCGCGGATATGCACTGCGCGAAGCTGATCGAATCGATCAAGGCAAAAAAACCGGATATCGCGTTTGTCGGTGTGGGCGGTCCGAAAATGGCCGCGGCGGGCTGCGAGCTGATCGAGGTGACCGCCGACCGCGCGTCGATGATCTATAATGCGCTGGCGCATGTGGGCCGGTTTGTCAAACTCGTTTACAGGATCAGGGATTATCTCAAAAAACAAAAGCCCGACCTGGTCATTGTGTGCGATTCGCCGGCGTTCAATTTTCATGTCGCCAAGGCCGCGAAAAAGTACACTATCAAAACCATCTTTTATGTCGCGCCGCAGCTTTGGGCCTGGGCGCCGTGGCGGATCAAAAAACTTCGGCGAACCTGTGACAAGCTCTGCTGTATTCTGCCGTTCGAGGAAAAATGGTTTTCCGAGAGACAGATTGATGTCACCTTTGTGGGCAATCCGCTGCTCGACGATATTGAAGACGTCCCGAAGAACCGGAAACAGTATGAAAATTTCGACCCGAAATACGCGAAGGTGGCGATACTGCCGGGCTCGCGCAAGGCGGAGATCGACAGTCTGTGGAAGCCGATGCAGCGAGTCGCCAAGCAGATCAAGTTCAGGTTTCCATGTTCGCGGTTCACGGCGGTGGCGGTGGATGAAAAGACCAAACAGATCCTGAAAAACCGCCAGATCCTGGGGTTCAAGTGCGACGATTTCCGGTCGGGTTCGGTTATCGAGACGGTCAAAGACAGCGACTTTACGCTCGTTGCTAGCGGCAGTGCGACGCTGCAGGTCGCGGCGTGCGGATCGCCGATGGCGATCATGTACAAGTCGAGTCCGCTGCTCTGGAAGCTGGTGGGGTCGTGGCTGATCCGGACAAAATTTCTGTCACTGGTCAATATTCTCGCACAGAAAGAGCTGGTGCCGGAGTTCATGCCTTACTTTCGTTCGACCGAGCCGATCTTTAAGGCTGTCGATGCCCTGCTGCGCGACAGGGACAAGCTCATGGAGACCAGCGCCGAGCTGGTCAGGCTGACCGAACCGTTAAAGAAAAACGCCTCGCAGAACACCGCCGAGATCGCGGTCGAGATGCTGAATAAAAAAGCCGCCGAAAGCACAGAAGATACAGAGAAAGTCAAAGAAAACGAAAAATCAACGGCGGCTGTCAGCGAGCAAAAAGAAGCCGTCTCCGATAAACAAGATCGCGACGCAAGCGCACCGGGCCAGGCTGAGGACACGCCCCGCCCAGACTCACCGAAGTCGGAGATCACCGAAAAAGCGAAGACTAAAAAAGAAAAAGGCAAAACAAACAAAACCAAAAAGGAAAAAGGAAAATAGGTGCGTGAAAGTGGGAACGTAATAGACGTTAGGGCTGTTGAAAAAGTCCCAACGCCTCCTATTTGGTATTTCCTACATATTTATAATTCTAAAAGAAAAAGTAAACAGGTAAACGGTTTTTCATAGGTAAACGTGCCTGTTTACGTATTTATGGAACACCTTTAAAATTCCCCTTTAAATTCCTTGATTATCCCAAAGATATATAACATTCTATCATCAAGAAACTCAAACAGGAACTTGAGCAACAGCATGATATTATACGGGTATATTGTCAAATGGATAGGTTACATCAGACACGACGGCAGTTTATGAGACTTGCTGCTATGACCACTGCGGGTATTGCGACAGGCAATGTCTTTAGGAATACAGCACAAGCAACCCAGCCGAATAAAAGACCCAACATATTGATGATACTGACCGACGATCAGGGGTGGGGGGATATTTGTTCTCATGGTAACCCGGTTATAGAAACACCAACGATGGATAAGCTGGCAAATGAGGGAGTGCGTTTTGAGCTGTTTTTTGTCAGCCCGGTCTGTGCTCCCACCAGAGCCTCTTTGCTGACCGGCAGGTATCATCTGCGAACCGGCACAAACGGCGTGACAAGAGGTTGGGAAAATATGAGAACCGAAGAAGTCACAATTGCCGAAATCCTCAAAGAACATGATTATGTCACTGGCTGTTTCGGAAAATGGCACAACGGTTCGAACTGGCCTTATCACCCTAATGCACAAGGATTTGACGAATTCGTTGGATTTTGCAGAGGGCACTTAAACAATTATTTCGATGCGAGACTGGAAAGAAACGGCGAATTCTTTCAATCCAAAGGTTATATCAGTGATGTGCTTACCGATCATGCGATAAAATTCATTGAAAAAAATAAAACAAAACCGTTTTTCTGCTATATCCCTTATAACGCCCCCCATGGACCGTATCAGGTACCTGACAGGTACTTTACTAAGTATAAGGCAAAGGGACTGGCTGACGATCTCGCCTGTGTTTACGCCATGTGTGAAAATCTTGACGATAACCTTTCACGATTATTAATGAAACTGAATGAGTTAGACGACTCTACCATCGTGATATTTTTAACCGATAACGGCCCACAGTTTTACCGCTACAACGGCGGTATGAAAGGCAAGAAGGGAAGTGTTCATGAAGGCGGTGTTCGGGTGCCTATGTTCATGCGCTGGCCGGGTAGAATATCTCCCGGCAAAAAGGTCGAAAAAATCGCATCGCATGTCGATATATTACCCACACTCACAGCTATGTGTGAGATAACAAAATACCAAACGCTGCCGTTAGATGGGAAAAATTTATTACCCCTGATTCAGGACACTACCGAGAATTGGCAGGACCGCAGAATATACACATTCAAGTTTTCGCGCAATGACGACCGGGTCGTTCCCGGCTCGGTACGTACCCAGAGATGGCGGGCCGTACGTGGTGGTAAAAAGGGACAAAACTGGGAGCTTTACGATATGAAATCTGATCCGGGCCAGAAAAGGAATGTGGCAAAAAATTTTCCGGAACTGCTCGAAGAGTTGAAAGACGAATATGAAAAAGTTAGTAAAGAAGCAACCAAAAACGGTTTTGACCTGCCCATACATATCGGATACAACCAATGGCCAAGGGTCATACTGCCGGCCCATGAAGCCTATCTTGAAAAAACGAACGGCTCCGGAATTTCCTATAAGGGAAACGCAGGCTGGGCAAACGATTGGATTACAAACTGGACCGATATACATGCATATCCCTGGTGGAACGTCAAAGTAATTCATCAGGGTTTCTTTAATATCAGCATTATGTATGCATGCAGCAATGAGAATTTAGGTGCAAAATTCAGAGTGGAAATCAATGATCAAACGAAAGATGGTATTATTACTCAAGCACATGACCCCAGGCCCTTATACAGTCCGGACAGAGTCAAACGCGGAGAAGTTTATGAAAAAACATGGGCCAATCTGAAAGTCGGAACTTTAAGACTACAGCCCGGCAAAACAAAACTAATCCTCAGAGCCATAAAAAAACCCGGCAAACAAATGATGGATGTAAAAGCTGTTCATGTTACAAAAGTATGAAGATGCATTTTTACCTTTTAAGGGAAAATTAAAGATGTTCGTTGATTTGTGGTTTGATTTGGGTAGTTTTTCTGGACGTCGGCGATGTGCATCGAGCCGCCTCGTCCGCCGCAGTAGCCTCTCGGGCTGGCAGAGAGAGCAGGGGAAAAAGCTGAACAGGTGAACAGTGGAAAAACTAAACTTTTTCAAAAGCACGAATTTCGAAACTTGAAATCCGAGACAAATTCAAATCGATAAAACAGGCTTTCGGTGTATTTTGAGCCTTATTTTGAAAATCCGTTTTCGGTATTTTTATACTATTGTCGGTATCCGAAACAGACAAAGACGAAAAAGAACGAACAAATAGGTAAGGTAAAAAGGGAAAGGGGAAAATATCGGAAATTTTAATTTCACAAGCTCTTTTTTATGATATAAACAAGTAAAATATGAAACCCATGTTTTGATTTATTGTGCTGATTTCATTGAAAAATCAACCAATCTAATATCTGACGGGAAACAAATTGTGGTTTTTAGGAGGTTTTGATAATGGAAAAAATCTCATCTTCTCCGACAATCGTCCTGACTAATCATTTCCAGAATCATCACAAAAAAGGCATTACCGGCTTTTTAACATTAATCCTTCTTTTGTTCTTTATACCCTGTCGGGATACAGGTTGCGCTTCTGCCGCCGATGAAAACCTGGAGCCTTTGAATCGGTTTCCGCGGATGGTTCAGGAGTATTTTGTCAATCAGGTAAGACAAATCTCTCACGAAAGAGATCAACGCATCGATTCTCTTACAAGCCAGGAAGATGCTCTGATTTATATAGAGGATGTGCGACAAAAAATTCAGAATTGTTTGGGACCCTGGCCGGATAAGACACCTTTGAACGCTCGTACAATCGCCACAATAGAACGAAGTGATTATAAAATTGAAAAGATTATTTTTGAGAGCAGACCGCAATTTCTTGTTACCGCTAATTTATATATACCTAAAAACAAAAAATTTCCACTTCCCGGTGTAATTGGTACGTGCGGTCATGCGACTAAGGCCAAAGCCTCTAAACCGTATCAGTCATACGCACAGGGGCTGGCAAAGCTGGGTTATGCAGTACTTATTTTTGATCCGGCAGGCCAGGGCGAACGCTTACAATACCCTGACGAACATTTAAATTCAAAAGTTGGACCCCCTGTCGCGGAACATATGCATGCGGGGAACCAGCAATTCCTCGTGGGAGAGTCTTTTGCCAGTTGGATGGTTTGGGACGGCATCCGGGCATTAGATTACCTCCTTACAAGACAAGAAGTTGACCCTGACCGCGTGGGAGTAACCGGAAACTCCGGCGGCGGCACTATCACGACGTGGCTTTGCGGTGTCGAGCGACGATTTCAAATGTCGGCACCATCCTGTTTTGTTACCACTTTCTTGAGAAATTTAGAAAATGAACTTGCCGCCGATACAGAACAATGTCCCGCCGGTGCTTTGGCTTTTGGTCTGGAACAAGCCGACTTTTTGGCAGCATTTGCCCCAAAGCCAGTCCGTCTATTGGCTAAAGAAAAAGATTTCTTCGATGTAAGAGGGACGATCAATGCTTATCAGGAACTTAATAAATTGTACTGGTTATTGAATGCGCAAACCAACGTTGATCTTTTCATTGGTTCGGGCACTCACGGATACTCAAAAGATAACCGTGAAGCAATGTACAAATGGTTCAATACGCACACTGGAATTTCCAATGCCCGTGAAGAACCAGCATTACAACTCGAAAAGGAAAAAACCTTATGGTGTGCACCGAAGGGACAAGTGTGTACGTTAGATTCAAAACCGATATATGAGTTTACCAGAGAAAAATCAAAAATGCTTGCGCGGGAACGTCAAAAAAATTTATCTCAAAAGGAGCTTAAAAAATATATCCGAAGTTTGTTAAGCCTGGATCATTACGAGAAATATCGCAAAGAAAATCCTGTCCCCGAATACCGCATACTCAGAAACAGAAGAGGGCGGAAATATCCGAAACCCTATGCTGCCACATATTTAATAAGCACCGAACCCGGGATACAAGCCGTGGTTTACCGCTTATCTGATGACTATTTAAACTGTCGTCCACCCCGAACAGGTAAAAAAGCCATCCTTTATATCTCGCACCATTCCAGCGACGCCGAACTGCGCAATGAACCTGTGTTGGAAAATCTGATAGCCCAAAACCCCAATGTACCTTTTTATACATGCGATGTACGGGGTATTGGAGAATCCCGGCCCGACACATGTAATCAAGATTCTTTCTTGGATTATTACGGCAGTGACTATTTTTACGCCATACATTCAATTATGCTCAACAGGCCGTATGTGGGCCAGAAAACTTACGATATAATCAGAGTTCTTGACTGGTTGAAATCTGCAGGTCACGAAGACATTCATCTGGTCGCTAAAGGCTGGGGTACCATACCGGCTGCTTTCGCAGCGGTTCTTAATGAACAAATTGATAAAGTGACCTTGATAAATGCCTTAACGTCTTTTTCCGATATTGCTGAAGCGCAAACTTATAATTGGCCGCTGTCATGCTTTGTTCCTGAAATACTTAAATTCTTTGATATGCCTGACTGCTATCGGTTTTTAAGTGCAAACAAACATTTGAGGCAAATATCCCCTTGGGATCAAAACGCTGAGCACGGTGCACGCGAAGAAAAATGAACGTTAAAAGTATCCGCATTCGTGGGTAGGAAAATTCAAGGTGTTCGCGCTGTTGAAAGAGGCTTTAGACAGGTTGTGATTCTATCATAAACAGACAAAAACGAAATAAATCGAACAGTTTTTATTGCAATGATTTCAATCCTGACCTATAATCGGTAAAAGTTATTGAAACCAAACCATAGAAATAAAAAAATGGGGTTATGAATATGGGTGTCGCAGCAGAGATCAGGCATAAAACGATTCTCGAAAAACTGAACGCCAGCGGCCGGATCTATGTGCCGGACCTGGCGAAGGAAATGAAGATCACCGAGGTGACGATCCGAAGGGACCTGGCGTTTCTGCACAAATACGTCTTCTGCCGCGGCAATCCGATCAATGTTATTAAATTTTTGCGACGATAGAAGATATGGAATAGACTTGCAATGTACGGGGGCGGATTTTAAAATAGAATCATGACCATAGGACTGACGAAATACGGCCGGCCGCAGGTAGTAATCTTTCCGCTGGCGATTATTGCGGCAATGACAGCGATCTGGCTGCTGGGCACAGATACAATGGCGTTCTGGATGATCCTCGTATCGCAAACGCTGCTGGCGGTGATGCTTATCTGGGTATTGTGCTTTTTTCGTGATCCGGATCGCGACGTCCCGACAGAGGAACATTTTCTGCTGGCCCCTGCGGACGGAACGGTGACCGACATCGAATCGGTTCAAAGCGACGAACTGCAGAGCCAGGCGATTCGAATCGGCATTTTCCTGAGCATTTTCGATGTGCATATCAACCGCTCACCCTGCCGGGCGATCGTAGAGAACATCCGGTATAAGAAAGGCCAATATCTCGATGCCCGTAATCCGCTGGCGGGAAAGCTGAACGAATCGAACGACCTTTTGATGTCACGCACGAACGAACCGAAAGAAAAACTTCTGGTACGGCAGATCAGCGGAGCAATCGCCCGTCGCATCGTCTGTGAGGCGAAGCAGGGAAATGAGTTAAAGGCAGGTGAGAAGTTCGGGATGATCAAGTTCGGCTCACGGACCGAATTGTATTTTCACAGCGGCCGTCATGTGAAGGTTCTCGTCCAGGCCGGCGACAAGGTCAAGGCGGGGACTACGGCTTTGGTGAGGTATGTCTAATGGCACAGAGTTCAAAAGACAAAAAAGGATTTTTCAGACGGGTCCGGCGTCCCAAAGTGAAATCCATCACCATTTTGCCGTCCCTGATCACGCTGATCAACGGTCTTTGCGGATTCGCGGCGATCGTATTCGCGGGCAAGGCGATGATGACCTCGGAAGATTTTACGTATCACAAACTCCAGTTATCCTATTTCGCGCTGTCGGGTTATATGATCCTGATCGCGATGATCGCAGACGTTCTCGACGGGCGGGTCGCCCGGATGAGCCAGAACACGTCCAGTTTCGGGGGTCAGCTTGACAGCCTTTGCGATATTATCAGTTTTGGCGTGGCGCCGGCGTTTTTGATGTTCAAAATCCTCGAACACAAGCTGATGCATGTCACGGGCATGCCGGCATTCGCCGAGACACTTCTGACGCGTTTTATTTGGATCTCGGCGGCGGCCTATGTGTGTTGTGCGGCCATTCGCCTTGCCAGGTTCAATGTCGAGAACGAAGAAAGCGAAGCGTCGCACCGACTATTTGTGGGGCTTCCGAGTCCGGCCGCGGCCGGGGTTATTGTCAGTCTGGTGATCCTGCAGCAGGAAACGGTAGGAGAAATCACAAAAGCGGGCACTCTGGCTTATGAGATCAGCGAAGGGGCACTGCTTTACGCCCTGCCTTTTGTCACCCTTATGATGGGTGTGGCGATGATCAGCCGTATTCCCTATCTGCACTTGCTGAATATTTACATGCGAGGACGTAAGCCGATGGCTTATCTGCTTATGTCACTCATGGTGATCGGTCTGATCATCTGGTATCGGCAAATCGCACTGGTGATCGGCTTTTGCGGATTCGCGGCGGGAGGTTTTTTTAAATGGACCTTGAAAAAAAGCAAACGAAGCAAGGAATCGTCGAGTCAGTCAACAAACCGGTCCGTGGAAACTCATCCTTAAATCGAAAAACGAACGGCTAACCGATCGCCTTCATGTCTTCCTGTTTTGCGCTGGACTGGTTGATCTGATGATAACGTTCGACGACACCGCAAAGACGCTGCAGCACGTGTCGTCCCTCTGGACTTGCCTCGAGCCCGACGATCTGCATACCGAGACAGATATTTGTTTCGTCGGCGGAGGGGACAATGTTGCGTATCTGGGCGTTGAACATCAGGGGCTGTTCGTAAGGCAGCGGGGTAAAGCGGATACCGACAAACTGCTTATTTCGAAAGTCGGGAGTCAGTTCCTTATCGATGGCGACCTGCAGTCCGCCCGCGGAAATATCCACGAGCTTGCCCTGCCAGTAATTTTCAGGCGGTTTGTGCATATGTTCGGATTTATGGTGTCGGTGCCACACGACGACTTTGACTTTCAGTGACTTGGGGACATCGACACGGAAATAATTTCGTCGTTGAACGATCTCGATTCGGTCGGGGATACTGAGAATGATCCGCCCTCCCGATTTTGGATCAGCGGACGGCTCAAGCGACAGGACCTGCGTATCGAAAACGAATTTTCCATAACCATATTTCAAGGACATTCCCACCGGCTGATCCGGCCGGATGTTGATCGGGTGATGGTTCTTGTCTTCCTGAATAATTTCAACGGTAAACCGGTTGGCCCCCAGGTGGGTCAAATAGACCTTGACGGCATGCCACTTACCATTGGACAGATAAGACATGATCGCCGAAATTCTTTTCTCGATGATGGTTTGAAGAATTTCTCTCGGTTCGGCCCCTTTTAGCATAATGACTTCGTTCATAATCGACCTCGTAACAAACGCTACCTTCTAACGTCCTAAAACATCTCATGTTTTAAGAGATAAACTGCCCCATTTTTAGTTGTATCTATGCAAAGTATAACAATATATTGGCAAAAAGCAAAGCCCTTCTTGAGATAAAATCGCAAAATCCGGGGTCAGTCCATTAAAATTTCATACAATTGTAGTACGCATTGAGATGTTTCTTGTGCGATAGGCGGGGATATATTATGATGGTACTGCCATGAAGCCTTCAGAAACAAAATTACGTTTTGCGATGGATAAAATAGTCTTCTTTTTACTATTGGTTTTAGGTCTATTTCTCGCACAATTGATTATTTATCAAAAGACGTCGATCGATCTATCGCGTCCCATAACGCTTCGTCCGGCGGGACTTTCGATTTCTCTTCCGACGGGCAGTAACTGGAAAACGGACGACCAATGGCGATTTCAAAGAAATACCTTTCGTCTGACGAGCGAACTGAACACCGGCAATGCCTCCATGGCGATCCTTTGCATTTATCATTTAGCCCCGACCAAGGAAAGCACGGAAGCGGTTTTTGAAGAACAAGCCGCTCAATACGACTGTCAAATCCGACAGAGCGGTCAAAAATCCCTCGGCGACGATTCGTTATCGTGGGTGCATTTATCTCAAACAGACAGTCCCCTGCTCGTTTTTTTCGGCACGGCCCGTCTCGCGAATAACCGAAGACTCGACATTGCGATCTACGACACGTATGGTGACATCGGGCTAACCGAGAATTTATTCGAAACAATAATATCCAGTGTCTCGCTGGTCGAGAAACCGGCGGTGCGTGCCGGCAGGGCGGTGATTTCGGCCCTGAAATCAAAAGGCATCAGCGGTTATCTTTTTGAAAAAGACGCGGCGGACATGCTGTTTATCAAAAATCAAAGCAACCAGGTCATTGGTTTTCTAACCAGCGTCATGGTCGAATCGGCCGAAGCAGAAGAAGTCGAAATTCAGGCCGCGAAATATTATTATCTGCAAGGCTTTTCAGAGCAAATTTCTTACTTTGAAAGCGATAATTATTGTAATCAGTTCATTTTTAAAAGCGAATCCAAAACGTCCAACGCACGAATCAGAACCGAGATAAGCAGCGACCAGCAGCAAATGCAGGTGCAACAGATTGTAGGCAAGAATATTAATCTGGCGGAATATTATTTGAGTTCATCGGCCTTTCCGGATGTATTTATTCGTCAGGTCTTTGTTGAAATGATCGAAAGCGGTCATGAGGAAATTATCGCCGATATGATCGAATCGGACGGCACCGTTACACCGGTGCTGATCAAACAAATACAAGAAACAAACTCCGCTGACCGGAACACCACGTTTACGATCGAATATTTTGACCGGCCCGATACGTCTGAACAACTGAAGATGAACGAACAGATGCAGATCGTCAGCGGTGTTGTCCGTCAGCAAAACTTCACGAGTCTTCTGGAACGAACGACCCGGGACGAGATCGTCCGGCTTTTTCCGGAACGGGCGGATTTCATTAAGCGGCAATTGATGGAAGACGACCCAACGCAGAGCCAGCCATGACCCAACAGGATATTATTTCAGGATTGACGTGGTATATCGTCTTCGTTTTGTCCACGGTGTGTCACGAGGCGGCTCACAGCTTAGCGGCCTTTAAGCTGGGTGACCCGACGGCCAAGCGGATGGGGCTGGTGACACTCGATCCGATGGTGCATATCCGCCGAAGCCCGTTCGGCATGGTCCTTGTTCCGATCGCAGCGTTTATTTTCAGTCAATTCAGTTTTATGATCGGCTGGGCCAGTACGCCGATCGATCCGTATTGGGCGGCGTATCACCGCAAGGAATCCGCTTTGACGTCTCTTGTCGGACCGGTGACGAATCTGGCATTGATGGCGGCCGCGGCCATGCTTATCAGGGTCGGCATGCTGTTCGATTTTTTTAACGCACCCGATCAGATCAGCTTCGATCTGGTGACGGCGGCGAGTGCAGAATCGATGGGGTATGTCGCGGTCTTTATCAGTATTTTCTACTCGCTCAATCTGCTGCTTTTTTTGTTCAATATCCTGCCGGTCCCGCCGCTGGACGGCAGTTCGGCGATCAACCTGCTGCTCGACGATCAAACCGCGGAAAAATACAACCGCGTCAAACACACACCGGCGTTTCAGATCCTGGGCATCATCATCGCGTGGAATGTGATCAGCCCGCTTTTCAGAACGGTCTTTTTCCTCTCGATCAAACTGCTTTATCCGGGTGTACCCTATCAATAATTGACGCATAAAAACAAAATTGAAAAAATGTTGATAATCTCGTCAAAGAATACTACCCTTAATCTAAATGTTTTGTAAAAAGAGGTTATGATGAAGACACGAAAACTTGGCAAGACGGATCTGGATTTGACGACGGTCGGTCTGGCACGTGGGCCTTAGGCGGGCCGTGGCAGTTCGGCTGGGGACCGCAGGACGACGATGACGCAAGAAAAGCAATAGCCGAAGCACTTGAACAGGGGATCAACTGGATCGATACCGCCCCGGCTTACGGATGCGGTCATTCCGAAGAATTGATCGGTCAGGTTTTGGAAGGCGAAAAATCAAAACCGATCATGGCGACGAAATGCGGTCTGTTGTGTGATGAAAAAAGCAGGAAAGTCAACTGCCTCGACAAGGACAGTATTATTCGGGAATGTCATGGCAGCCTCGAACGGCTGGGGGTCGATGTGATCGATCTGTATCAACTGCACTGGCCGCAGCCCGATAAGCAGCTTGAAGAGGCGTGGGAGGCGATGGCGCACTGCGTTGAAGAAGGTTTGGTGCGGTATCTCGGCGCGTCGAACTTCAGGATCGAACAACTCCAGCGAGTACAGAAGATCTACCCGGTGTCATCGCTTCAGCCGCCCTACAGCATGATCCATCGTGACATCGAAGAGGAACTGCTGGGATTCTGCTCGGAGCATTCGATCGGCGTGGTGGTGTACAGCCCGATGCAGCGCGGTCTGCTCACAGGCAAATTCAGCCATGAGCATCTGGCTCAGCTACCCGATGACGACCATCGCAAAAAAAGTCCCGATTTTCGCGAACCGAAATTCAGCGCGACACTGGAACTGGTCGAGCAGTTAAAACCGATCGCTGAAAACAACGGCGCTTCGCTTGCGCAACTGGCGATCAGTTGGGTTCTGCGACGAGACGAGGTCACCGCGGCCATTGTCGGAGCTCGCCGACCCGGTCAAATCGTCGAGACCGCCAAGGCAATGGATGTCGAACTGTCCGATAGTGACATAGAGAAAATAGAAGATCTGTCAGGACAGTGGAAAGATAAAACCAAACGTTAACGGAACAGCATTATGGCAGAGAACAGGAAATTGTACAGCAGCCCACTGGTTCAGCGAAACGCATCGGTTGAAATGTCAGAGTTATTCGGGCCCGACAAGAAATTCGGCACCTGGCGAAGGCTGTGGCTTGAACTGGCCAAGGCCGAGAAAAAGCTGGGTCTGGATATCAAGCAGACACAGATTGACGAGATGGCCAGGCACCTTGATGACATCGATCTTAAAAAGGCTGCGAAGTATGAAAAGAAGACGCGTCACGATGTCATGGCGCATATATTGACCTTCGGCGATGCCGCACCCAAAGCGGCGCCGATCATCCACCTTGGCGCGACAAGCTGTTTTGTGGGTGATAACACGGACCTGATCATTATGCGTGACGCGATGACTATTCTTACCGGCAAAGTCGCGGCGGTGGTCAATCAGCTTTCCAAATTCGCCAGGCAATACAAGTCGATGCCGACACTGGGCTTTACGCATTATCAGCCGGCGCAGATGACGACGGTCGGCAAGCGGGCGGCGCTTTGGTGCTATGAGTTCGTGCTGGACCTGAAGGAACTGGAATATCGGCTTGAGAACCTGCCGTTCAGGGGCGTCAAGGGGACAACAGGGACGCAGGCATCCTTTTTGGAACTGTTTGGCGGCAGTCACAGCAAGGTCAAACAGCTTGACAAGGAGGTAGCGAAGGCGTTCGGCTTCAAAAAAATCTGTACGATTACCGGTCAGACGTATCAGCGAAAGATTGATACGCAGGTCATTAACGCATTGGCTTCGATCGCGCAATCGGCGCATAAACTCTGTAATGATCTCCGCTTGCTGTCCAATCTCAAAGAAATGGAAGAGCCGTTCGGCAAAAAGCAGGTGGGCTCATCGGCAATGCCTTATAAGCGAAATCCGATGCGGAGCGAGCGGGTGACAGCCCTTAGCCGATTTGTACTGAGTCTGGCGACAAGCCCCCCCATGACGGCGTCGGAGCAGTGGTTCGAGCGGACGCTCGATGACTCGGCCAATAAACGGGTTGTCATACCGGAGGCATTTTTGGCGGTGGACGGCATCCTGGAAATTCTTATCAATGCCACGGATGGATTGGTTGTGTATCCGAAAGTGATCGCGGCGCATGTCAATAACGAATTGCCGTTCATGGCGAGTGAGAATATCATGATGGACGCGGTGAAGGCGGGCGGTAATCGGCAGGATCTGCACGAGAAGATCCGGCAGCACAGTCAGGCAGCGGCGAACGAAGTGAAACAAGAAGGTCAGGAGAACGATCTCATCAAAAGATTAAAACACGATGCGGATTTCGCGAAGGTGAATTTCAAATCGATCCTGAATCCGAAAAATTATATCGGCAGAGCACCTGAGCAAGTCAATGAGTTTATCGCAGAACACGTAACAGCCATAAGGCGCAAATATAAAAATCAACTCAACCGAAAAGTCGAACTGAAGGTATAGGAACGATGATAAGAGAAAAACTGATCAAACGGATCAAGGAAACAGCGTATCTCGAAGGCGAATTTGTCCTTCGCAGCGGAAAAAAAAGCAATTACTACCTTGATAAATATCTTTTCGAGACGTGTCCGGATATCCTGAAGGCTCTGGGCGAGGCGTTCGCCGAATACGTCAGCGACGATATCACTTTGATCGCCGGGGCGGAATTAGGCGGGGTGGCGCTGGCGGCGGCGACGGCGATGCAGACCGGCAAGAACTGGGTCATTATCCGCAACAGTAAAAAGGGATACGGTACCGGTAAGATGGTCGAGGGCGTGTTGAACGAGGGTGATACCGTCCTTCTGGTCGAGGATATCGCGACGACCGGGGGGCAGGTGCTCGAAGCGGCGAAGATCATCACCGAGGCCGGCGCGAAAGTAAAGAAAATCGTCTGCGTGATCGACCGCAAACAGGGGGCCGGTGAAAACATTACTTCGGCGGGGTATAATTTCGAGTCGATCCTGACCAAAGATGATTTGGGAATCAAGGACTAATTTGCCAGCAGGGCGACGATCCGTTTGGCGATGGTTGTTTTGGTGGTGTTTTTGATTTCGAGCCAGTCGGATTGGGGGGTTTTAATGTAAACCGTCGTCTTTTCCCTTCCAATCGCTTTGGGTGTGTTGGCGACGATCATGTCGAGGTTTTTCTTTTTCATTTTCTTTTCGGCGTTTTTTCGGATATTTCGGTCTTCTAGGGCGAAGCCGACCACTTTTATGTTCTTTTGTCTGGTTTTTGCTTTTTTTGTTTTCGATTTTTTATGCCCGGCGGCCCATTTTAGAATATCGACCGTGGGTTTTAATTTGAGAGACATGACTTTCTTATTTTTTTTGATCTTATGTTCTTGTTTTTTCGCGGGAGTATAGTCACTTACGGCGGCGGCCATGATCAGGTAATCGCACTTGTTGAAGTGCTTTTTTACCGCCTCGAACATTTCATTGGTGGTTTCGATGTCGAGTACCTTGGCGTCATCGGGGGGTCGCAGCCGGGTGGGGCCGGAAATCAGTGTCACTTTATGGCCTTCGGAAAGGGCGGCCCTGGCCAGGGCGTATCCCATTTTTCCGCTGCTGGCGTTCGAGATAAAACGGACGGGATCGATGTATTCCCGTGTTCCTGCCGCTGTGATCAAAAAATGCATTTCTACATCCCTCAAAAAGGCATTTGTTCTTTAACACGATTCATTTGTCTAACGATAATTTTATCGCTTCAATTATTTCACCGGCCTGCGTCATTCTTCCGATGCCCTCGCTGCCGCAGGCGAGTCTTCCGATCTGCGGTCCTATCAATTCGACGCCGAGGGATTTGATTTTTTCGATATTTCTCTGCAGGGCGGGATTTTCCCACATGTTATTGTTCATTGCCGGGGCCATGAATATCTTTTTTCTCCAGCCGACACACAGAAGCGTCGTCAGCAAATCATCACAGATGCCGTTGGCGGTTTTGCTGATGACATCCGCCGTTGCCGGTGCCACCAGAATGATGTCCGCCCAATCGGCGAGACTGACATGGCCGATCTTATACTCATCCGGCGCCGAGAACATATCAATATAGACCGGATTACCCGTCAGGGCCTCGAAACTTTTGGGTCCGACGAGCCGGCAGGCATTTTCCGTCATTACCGTCCTGACGGACGCACCGGCGGCGGTCAGTTTGCTTGCGAGCTCGACCGATTTATAAGCGGAAATACCGGCACTGACACCCAGTAAAAGATTCACTCCGTCAAGATGATTTTTGTCAGGCGACATAGCGAGCTCTTATAACAAATCTTCCTTTTTCTCTTCGAGTCCCATATCCGGTGCGATCTTGTCCTGTCTGATCTCTTCGACAACGATTTCAAGCAGTGTCATTCCCTCGGTGTCGGCAATCAACGGACGCGAACCCTGGAGCAGTTCGGTCAGTCTTTTTTGAATCAGCGCGGTCAATTTAAAGCGTCCGCCCATCTTTTGAATAATTTCCTGGCTTTTCAATGCATCTATCATACTGTTACTCCCGTATTGTTATAGGTATTTTGAATCACGTATTATCTTTTAGAATCTGAATTACTTCGTTAATCGCCTGTTCGAGGTCGGCGTTAATTACCATATGGTTATAGTACTGCCATCCAGCGGCCATTTCATCATCTGCCCATTCGAGTCTTTCTTCGGCCTGTTCGCTGTTTTCCCTGGCCCGTCCGTTCAAGCGTTGGGCGAGTTCTTTTTGGCTTGGCGGCACGATAAAGACCATAACGGCATCGGGGTACAGTGTTTTGACCTGCCGGCCTCCCTGGACGTCGATTTCCAGAATCACGACTTTGCCCTGACCGAGCGCTTCGTCGACTTTGTCTTTGGGGGTTCCGTAATAGTGACCAAATACTTTTGCATGTTCCAAAAACAATCCCCGATCGACACGCTTTTTAAATTCTTCTTCACTGATATACCAGTAGTCCTGACCGTCAATTTCGGATTCGGCCTTCGGGCGGGTGGTCATCGAAACGCTCAAACAGACATGATCCATTCGCTGCGCGACGGCTTTACAGATCGTGCTCTTGCCGACGCCGGAAGGGCCGCTTACCACAACCAGTTTTTTTCCTTCCTGATTATTCATCGCTACAAAACGTTCTGCACCTGTTCCTTAATTCTGTCAATGTGACATTTAATATTGACGACCCAGTTTGAAATATCATAATCCGAGCTTTTGCTGGCGATCGTGTTCGCTTCGCGCAGCATTTCCTGGCTGATAAAATCGAGTCTTCGACCGGCCTGCTCATCCGCCTGGCAGCTCTGGACAAACTGATTGAGATGCGATTTCAGGCGTGAGAGTTCTTCGGCAATGTCCGAGCGCTCGGCATAGACGGCGATCTCCTTGGTCAATGTCACTTCATCGAGCTGCAGTTTTGCCCGTGAAAGCAATTCCTCGATCCTGGATGTGAGGCGATCGACATATTCTTCGAGGACGGTTTCTCTTCGCTGAGCGATCTTTTCAAGCTCATCGCTGATGGCCCGGCAGCTTTTCTTGAGATCCTCGGCCAGCGCCTGGCCTTCGGCCTGTCTCATCTGCCTGAGGCTCTGCAGGGCTTGCTGTGAAATTTTTGTCACGACCGATTTTATCTGTTCGATTCTTTGTTCGTCGGGTTCGACCGGATTGACAATACCGGGCAGCAACAGCAGGTTTGAAATATCGAATGTCTTTTTTGAGCCGACGTTGTCAGCTAATTCATCCACCTGGTCGAGGATCATTTTCAACGCCTCCTTATCGACACCCAGCGCCCCGTTGGCCAGCGGGCCTTCGATCTTCAGGGTATACGTGACAGCGCCTCTGCCTAATTGTTTGTGCAGCAGCGTTTCGATCTCGTCTTCGAGAAATCCAAACGCATCGGGCAGTTTGATCCTGGAACGAAAGTACCTGTTATTGACGGACCGTATCTCAACGGCACAGTTCAACGAATCAATCTGACCCTGCCCGGTCCCATATCCGGTCATACTGCTTATCATTTATATTCCTCTTCAAGAAATATCACCAACAGTTTTCATCCTGTGAATCAATCAGTTATTATTCACATCCGTTTGGGGCAACGTTTCAGCGGGCATCTCAGGGACCGACTGGGTCGGCGGAACCTGCTGCTGTCCGGCGGGCTGTTGCTGCTGCTGAGGCGCCGGGCTGCCGTAATCGCTGACGGTTGGCCTGTACCATTTGGCCAGCACGACGGTCAAGAGCAGAAAGACCCCTGCCAGTACGATCGTCACCCAGGTGAGGAAGTCCCCGGTTTTTGACCCCATCAGTCCGCCGCCGCCGGCACCGCCGAACGCGGCACTGAGTCCGCCGCCGCGTCCTTTCTGAATCATAATAATTAAAATCAGGGCAATGGCCGTGATAATAAACAAAACGGCGGTCAACTTCATCATTATTCCAACTGCTACTATCGGCAATACACTCATTTTCTTTTTTCCTTTATAAAATATGACTTCAATCAAACGCCTACGGATCTATCCGTCCTTCACGGCGGCTTCGATAATGGCGGTAAAGTCATCGGCCTTTAAGCTCGCACCTCCGACCAGCGCGCCGTCAATATCTTCCCGTGCCATCAGGTCGGCGGCGTTGTTGGGTTTGACCGAACCGCCGTACTGGATGCGGACATGATCGGCCAAGTCGCTGTTATACATTTCTTCGAGCAATTGACGTATCATCGCATGGACCTGCTGTGCCTGCTCGGGGGTGGCGGTTTTTCCGGTGCCGATAGCCCAGACAGGTTCATAAGCAATTGTCACCGCTTCGGCCTTCTCCAGGCTGAGCTCTGCCAGGCCTTGTTTGATCTGCCTGTTGACAACCTCTTCGGTTTTTTCGGCTTCGCGTTCCTCGAGCAGCTCACCGACGCAAAGGATCGGCAGTAAGCCACCGAGAATTGCCGATTCCATTTTTCTATTGATCAGTTCGTCGGTCTCGCCGATGACATGTCGGCGTTCGGAGTGACCGCATAAGACATACGTACAGCCGACATCTTTGAGCATGGCGGCGCTGATCTCACCGGTAAAGGCGCCTTTTTCTTCACAATAAAGGTCCTGAGCGCCGACGGCGATCGACGAGGTGTTGATGGCCCTGACGACCGACTGAAGATAAACAAAGGGCGGTATCACCGCGATGTCCACCTGCTGTCTGTCAATATCCTGAGCGGCCTGAGACAAAGATTTTACCAGCTCGATACTCGATTCGCCGGTCATATTCATTTTCCAGTTACCTGCAACAAAAGGTTTTCGCATAACATTCTCCTGTTCTAATTCGTTTTCATATTTCAAAGCAGATCCTTTGCGACAGGAAAGCTGCCGAGGATCGAAAGCTGTAAACAATGTTGTTTTGCTTCTTCGAGACCGGTAATCACATGTTCATCGGTTCGGTGTCCCAGAAAATCAACAAAAAAGTAATACTCCCGCTGTCGTTTTTTACTCGGCCTTGATTCGATATTGGTCAGGTTGATCTTGTGTTTCTTGAATACGCTGAGGACATCGACGAGGGCCCCTGCTTTATGAGCGGTACTGAAGAGCAGCGCGGTTTTATCTTCTCCTGTTTTCCTTGTGTCCTGTCTGCTGATGACCAGAAACCGGGTAACATTATTGCTGATATCCTCGATGTTCTCGCAAATAACATTCAGGCCGTATAATTCGGCGGCGGCCAGGGATCCGATTGCCGCGGTATGCGGTTCTTCCTTTGCCATCTGAGCGGCCTTGGCGCTGGAAGCGACCGGAACTGTTTGGGCGTCTTTGAAGGTTGCGCTGAGCCAGTTTCGGCATTGGGCGAAAATTTCAGGCTTTGAATAAATCTTCTCGACCTCATCCAGGGCACAATTGCCGATGAGGTTGTGATGGATGGCCATTAAGACTTCGGCGCAGATTTTGACATCGGAATCGATCAAGGCGTCGAGTGTTTCGATGACGCCGCCGCCGGTCGAGTTTTCCACCGGTGCCAGGCCGTGATCGCAATGTCCTTTGCTGACCTCGCCAAAGATGCTGGCGATATCGGCGATGGGTTCGTATTCGACACTCTGACCGAATTTCAGCATGGCGGCGCTGTGACTGAAGCTTCCGGCAGGACCGAGATAGCCGATCCGCAGCGGTCTTTCCAGCATAAAAGAACCGCTCATGACTTCCCGCCAGATCGCGACGAGCGTTTTATCGGGCAGAGGACCTTGGTTCTCTTTGCAGATCTTATCAAGCACTTTTTTTTCTCTGTCGGGTGCGAAGATCGGTCCGCCGTTCTTTTTTTTGTGCTTGCCGATCTCGACCACTACCTGCGCACGCTCATTGAGCAGCTTGACAAGCTGGTCGTCAATTTCATCGATCCTTTTTCGAAATTTCTCTAACGCCATAAAATCTGCCTATTCATTTTTTCCAATGGCAATTTCAATAAAAGCCACTAATATTACCAAAAATTCGGGCAAACGTCAATAAATTTGAATAAACCGAACAAATTTGACCAAAAAACGAAATAAAATCGGCAAATTATGGCGAAATTGATAAAAAACGGCGTTTTATATGACATTTTCAGAACTCGATGGGGATTTTTCGGGTTTTGTTTTACCGAAGGAGGTCTCCTTAAAACTGCCCTGCCAGCTTCGAAACAGGCTGTCAAAGCGAATCTGTTGTCAAAATTTCCCGAGGCCTGTCCCAATGCCACCGTTTTTCGAGACCTTAGAGACCGGATTAAGGTTTATTATGAGGGTGAAAGAGTCAATTTCGGTTCTTTTAGCCGTATAAATATTTCATTTTTTACAGATTTCAGCCGGCAAGTCCTCACGGCCTGCCAAAAAATTCCTTACGGTAAGACCGTTTCTTATCGTCAGCTCGCGAAACAAATCAAACACCCAAGCGCCGCGAGAGCGGTCGGCACGGTCCTGGCGAAAAATCCCATCCCGCTGATTATCCCTTGTCACCGTGTCATCCGAACTGACGGCAAACTCGGCGGCTTCTCCGCCCCCGGCGGCATCAATACTAAACAAAAAATGCTGAACTTAGAAGCGTTGAACATTCAGTGAATACATTTCTATCAAGATGGGCTTTTCTTGAATTTTGATCAGCTTATCAAGGTAGCCCCCGGTGAATACTTTTCATTATACTATGTATTCAATTTCATTTTTATCTATATATTCAACGGCCTTTGTGCCTGAATTATTTCTTTTGTCCTTTTAAGGTTTTTTGGCTGTAGCTGTAGCCGTAGCCTTTGCATGAAGGGCTATTGATCTTAATCAGAATTTGTAGACCAGTTTGAATTCAATATATCGACCGGTCTGCGAGATCGTACCGTTCCAGATTGACAGATGATTGTCCTCCCTAATATCCGTCAGGTTGAAGAATGTCAGGTAGATGCCAAGATTATCCGCCGGTTCGTAACCGATATTCAGATCCAGGTACGTAAACGCATCGGTCTCGGCATAGGTTGCCGAGGTCAGTGTTGTATCACCTGCGGTGGGCGGCTCAGCTCGATATTTAGCGGAATCGACAAAGCGCAAGGCCGGGGATAAAAACAGTTTGCGATCCATAAACCGGAATGTCGCACCGGTATTGAATGTGAAATTCGGATAGCTGAGCAGGTTACCCTGCGGATCCACGCGTCGGGAATTGACCGGTAGTGTCGAGGGGAAATTTTCCGCCTCGGCATCGCCGCAACTCGCATTCGCCCAGAAATTATGATTATTTCCCAGAGGTGCCGCGAATTCAACTTCGATACCTTTGGAAGTATAATCCCCTGCGTTGGCAAACGAAGAACCGGTGGCTCCCAAGGTGACAATGTTTATAAACCCCTTAAGCCGCTGCCAATAAAGGGTGGTCGAGAGCGTGGCCTTGTCAAATTTTTGAAGCCAGATATATTCGAACTGATCCATGATTTCGGAGTTAACATTGTCACCGGCCTGGAAGGTTGCGGGACGGAGAAACGCACGGTTATAAAGAAACTTATGTGCCGTTTCATCCGAACTGTGCCAGATCATCCCGGCTCGGGGACTGTAAAGCCACTGCTTATTACCACGCCCGTCGTTAAAACTGATGCCGGTACCGCCGCTGAACGTGACATCATCCGTCAGTTCATAATCCATTAACAGATAACCGAACAGGTCGTGATCCTCGAAACTGGGACCGCTGACATAGGTTGTATCACCGCTGATATTGGTGGTACTGCTGTCATCGGGACCTGTTCGCGTATAGGTATATTCAAGTCCGCTGTTGAATCTGAATTTATCCGAGAATTCCCTGCTGAGAACGATGCCGGTATTGGCGTTTTTGTCTTTCCATATTTTTTCCAGTTTGATCGGCAGTCCCGTTTCATTATCGTATTGCATGTTGTTATAGCCGAACGACGTTTTGAAGGTAAAATCCCAAAGACCAAGGTTATCCTCATAGATAGTTTCGACAAAATATTTTTCATTGGTCAGGTAATTTTCCCTCCCTTGCAAGGATTCATAGTGACGGTTAAATATCGAGTTATAAAAACTGAATAAATTCAAATGAAAATTCTCATATCGACCCCGAAAATGCACCATGTGTCCGCCGTCGTTTCTGCCAAGCTCGGTGCGATAGGTTCCGAACGGATGACTGCTGAAACCGGTACTCGTATCGAGAATAGGAAAACCGCCGGTAGGAGGTGATTCCGGTGTGTTGTCCGCGTCGGCCGTTGCCGAGGACTGCACCACGGTGCTGCCGTCGGACTGAGCATACGAACCCATCAATATCCATTCCATATCCATGTCTTCATAGATTCTCCGGGTTTGAAAGTTTGTCTTATAGGTGTGATCTTCTCCCAACGTTCCGGATACCCATGTATCATATTCGCCCAGATCTGTTGGTGTTTTGGTAATGATATTGATCACACCTGCCAGGGCGGCCGAGCCCCACACGACCGAACCGGGGCCGCGGATGATCTCGATCCGCTCGACATTGCCAAGGTCCATCGGCATCTCGTGGATATTGCCTGGCCCGAAATTATCGATCGAATACATACGATGGCCGTCGATCAAAATCAGGTACTTCAGATTGTTATCGCTGACAGAACCCCGGGATGAAAACGACCACTCGTCCCGGTCGGCCACCACGTTATACCCGGCTGTTCGCCTGAGCACGTCCTTGAGGTCCGATACGCCCCATTCGCTTATCTGCTGTTTGGTGACGACGGTAATATTCGACGGTGTGTCCCATATTTTTTCCCCGATATTGGAAACAGATACAATTTCCAATTCCATCAGATCTTCAATGGACAGACCGATCAGTTCATTTTCTGAGCTTTTCTTGTTTGATTCACCCAGTCCCTTGGCCGGGTCAAACAATAAAACGATGAAAAATAAACTTAAAAAAACAATTTCCTGACGCAGGCTCCTCCTGTCCGATTGAATTGTTTTAAATGTGTGTGTTTTCGTGGACATTTTTGTTCGAGCCTTAATTCAAAATGTCATTTGGGTTTATCGGGCATACGCAGCCTTTTCATAGTCAAATATAAATCGAAAAAATCAAAGCTGTGCTTTACAATGAAAATCACAAATACATTAACTTTATTTGTCTCAAGCGGCGTATTGACAACTTACATTGAAATTAAATCACCAACATAGAAAGTAGTTCCGCAGACAATGATTTTTTATTGTCAGTAAAATTGAAAAAATCTTTTTTTCAATATAGGACCTGCCAGAGCAATCACCTATTTTATAGGTCGTTGATACGCTGTAATACTGTTTAAGAAATACGATTTTAGTTGGCTTGTAATTGGTAGTTGACAGGTGATTTCTTTTTTTTATAATGCTGTTATGATAAACGGGTATCAATTGACGATGGGTGATCGTTCGCTGGCCGGGGTGCTCAGGCCTGCGGGGACGCTAAACGCGCGGGTGTATGATGTGCTTTTGATCCTCACAGGGTCGTTGCTGATCGGTGTCTGTGCGCAGGTTTCTTTTTTGCTGCCATTCAGTGTCGTGCCGATCACGGGTCAGACATTCGCCGTTCTTGTCGTCGCGATGCTGCTGGGTTCCAAGCGAGGCAGCTTATCGGTACTTGTTTATTTAGTACAGGGTGCTGCGGGGCTGCCGGTGTTTTCGATGGGTCGATTCGGCGCCGCTCATCTGTTCGGCCCGACCGGCGGATACCTGTCTGGGTTTGTCTTCGCCGCTTACGCGG
>CAZNET010000001.1:20424-27086 GCA_964571885.1 uncultured Pirellulales bacterium | reverse complement strand
ATCGAAAGGGAAAGGCCGGAGGCGCTTCTTCCCACACTTGGCGGCCAGACCGGTTTGAATACAGCAGTTTCACTGGCCGAGGGAGGTGTGCTTGATAAACATCGTGTCAAACTGCTTGGGGCGGATTTGGAATCTATCAGAAAAGCCGAGGAACGTGACTTGTTCAAACAAATCATGGAAGATATTGGCCTGGAAGTACCCAAAAGCGGTTATGCTCATTCATGGGAAGAGGCGAAAGGCATTATTGATATAGTTGGTTTTCCCGCGATCATTCGTCCTTCCTATACATTGGGAGGAACCGGCGGTAACGTCGCTTACAATATGGAAGAGTACCGAAAGCATATTCACTGGGGATTAAGTTTAAGTCCTAAAAGCCAGGTCCTGATCGAGGAATCTGTGGTGGGGTGGAAAGAATATGAGCTTGAGGTAATGAGGGATAAAAATGACAACGTCGTGATTGTTTGCTCGATCGAGAATCTCGACCCGATGGGCATTCATACCGGTGACAGCATCACGATCGCACCGGCTCAGACGCTGACCGATAAGGAATATCAGATCATGCGTGACGCGTCGCTGAAAATCATCCGGGCGATCGGCGTCGAGACAGGCGGTTCGAACATTCAGTTCGCGGTCAATCCCGAGAACGGCACATTGTATGTTATTGAGATGAATCCCAGGGTATCGAGAAGCTCGGCGCTGGCATCAAAAGCGACCGGTTTTCCGATTGCCAAGATCGCATCGCTTCTGGCGGTAGGATATACCCTGGATGAAATACCGAATGATATTACCAAGAAGACACCTGCCTGCTTTGAGCCGACGATCGATTATTGTGTCACGAAGTGGCCGAGGTTTACCTTTGAAAAATTCCCCGGCACAAATCCGGAACTGACGGTTCAAATGAAGTCGGTCGGCGAAGCAATGGCGATCGGCAGGACTTTTAAGGAGTCATTGCAAAAAGCCATTCGGTCTCTGGAGATCGACCGTTATTCGCTGAGCAGCAAATATATCAAGACGGATTTAACCACAGAACAGGTCAAAGCCAAACTGAATACTAATTGCTGGGACAAGATCTGGTATGCCGCTGAAGCTCTTCGGCGCGATGTGGATATCGATGAAATATTTTCTTTGACAAAGATCGATCCGTGGATATTGAATAATATTAAGGACATTATAGATTTTGAAAAATGTCTTGCGGGCCTGAAACTCTCCGATATCAACGAAGAAACGATGCTGAAGGCCAAATCGCTTGGCTTTAGTGATAGATATTTAGCGGAGCTGTTCAATGTCAGGGAATCTGATATTGGGGAAAAGCGTCGGGATATCGGCGTCAAACCGGTTTATAAAATCGTCGATACCTGCGGAGCGGAATTTGAGGCGAAGACGCCTTATCTGTATTCGACCTATGAGCAGCAATGTGAATCAAATCCGACGAAGAGGAAAAAAATCATGATTCTGGGCGGCGGTCCGAACCGGATCGGACAGGGAATCGAATTTGATTACTGTTGTGTCCATGCGGCATTCGCGTTGAAGGAAATCGACATTGAATCGATCATGGTCAACTGTAATCCCGAGACGGTCAGTACGGATTATGACACATCGGATCGATTGTATTTTGAGCCGTTGACATTCGAAGATGTGATGTCAATCGTCGAAACAGAAAACCCTGACGGCGTTATCGTTCAGTTCGGCGGCCAGACACCCTTAAAATTGGCGGTACCACTTGAAAATGCCGGAGTCAACATCATCGGAACATCACCCGACAGTATCGCCTGCGCAGAGGACCGTAAGCGATTCAATAAGCTCGTTGAAAAACTTAACCTTCGCCAACCTTTCAGCGGCACAGCGACATCGTATGAAGAAACCCTGAAAATAGCCGATAAGCTCGGTTACCCATTGTTAATCCGTCCGTCTTATGTTTTAGGCGGCAGGGCAATGGAAATTGTCTATGATGAAAAGTCACTGAAAGCCTGTGTTGCCGATGCTCTGGAAGTTTCGGGAGAACATCCGATCCTGGTCGATAAATTTCTCGATGATGCGACGGAACTGGATGTCGATGCGATCAGCGACGGCCAAACCGTGGTCATCGGCGGGATCATGGAGCATATCGAAGAGGCGGGGGTGCATTCCGGCGACAGTGCCTGTTCGCTGCCACCGGTTTCAATCAAATCCTCTATCCTCGAGGAAATCAAACGTCAGACAAAAATGTTGGCATTGGAACTGGAGGTCAAAGGTTTGATCAATATCCAGTTCGCCATCAAAGATGAGGATATTTATATTCTGGAAGTTAATCCAAGGGCATCGCGAACCATTCCATTTGTCAGTAAATCTATCGGTGTGCCTTTGGCCAAACTGGCGGCAAAGGTAATGGCCGGGATGACTCTTCGGGAATTAAGTTTCACAGAGGAAGTTTATCGCAATCACTTTTCGGTGAAAGAAGCAGTTTTTCCTTTCCTGAAGTTTCCCAATATCGATACGCTGCTGGGGCCGGAGATGCTGTCAACCGGTGAAGTGATGGGGATTTCGGATGATTTCGGGATGGCGTTTGCCAAATCTCAGATCGCTGCCGGAAATTCGCTTCCGATACAGGGTACGGTGTTATTCAGTGTTAAAGACGGTGACAAGCAAAAAGCGGTTGAGGTTGCCAGGAAGCTTCATCGAATGGGATTTAAGATCGCTGCCACGAAAGGAACCTGCCTGGAGTTTATCGAAAACAATATCCCCTCGGAGTTCATGTTAAAAATGACCGAGGGCAGGCCGAATATCGTTGATTCAGTGATTAACGGTGAAATTGATTTGATCATCAATACAACGATCGGCGAGCAATCGATAAAGGATTCGTTTTCCATCAGGCGAACGGCTCTGGATAAACAAGTTCCCTATGTCACCACAATACGCGGAGCCGCCGCGGTGGCCGGGGCGATCGAAAGTATGAAAAAAGCCAAGTTAAATGTAAAGCCAATACAGTTATATTATCAGTAGAAAAATGCAGGCAGTTTTATTATTAGAAGACGGAACGTTATTCAAAGGCAATGCGTTCGGTGCCAAAGGCCGAAGGTGCGGGGAAGTTGTGTTCAATACATCTATGACGGGATATCAGGAGATTTTGACGGATCCGTCCTATTACGAACAAATCATCACCATGACCTATCCATTGATCGGCAACTACGGCACCAACCGCGGTGACTGGGAATCAAGACAAGTCTTTGCCAGAGGTTTTATAGTAAAAGAGAATTGCCGATATCCGAGTAATTGGCGAAGCAAAAACAGTCTTGACGAATATCTGAAAAAAAACAATGTGGTTGGTATCGAAGGGATCGATACCCGCAGTCTGGTTAAGCATATTCGCGAAGAAGGGGCGATGCGGGGGATTATCTCGTCTGATGAATTTGAACGTGATCGGTTATCTGAAGAATTAAAACACTATCCGGGACTGGTTGGCAGGGATATTGTAAAAGATGTCACTGTCAAGAAATCTTATCAGTGGGATAAAGGTGTGATTGACGTCTTGGCCGACAAGGAATTATTGCCTGAAAAAAAATACAAAGTCGTGACTTTCGATTACGGAATCAAGGAAAATATTCTGCGCCTGCTGCGTTCTCACGGCTGCGATGTTCATGTCGTCGCTGCTTCGACATCCGCGGATGAGGTATTGAAACAAAAGCCCGATGGCGTATTTCTCAGCAACGGCCCCGGCGATCCTGCTGCGGTTACTTACGCCGTCGATACGATTAAAAAGCTTTTAGGGAAAGTTCCGGTTTTCGGTATTTGTCTCGGCCATCAGCTATTAGCGCTGGCACTTGGCGGCAAGACGTATAAATTGAAATTCGGTCACCGCGGCGCAAACCATCCGGTAAAAAATCTGAGGACCGGCAAAATCGAAATCACCAGCCAGAATCACGGTTTTTGCGTGGATATCGAATCTTTGAAACACAAAGATATCGAATTAACGCATCTCAATCTCAATGATTATACCAACGAGGGTGTTCGCAGTGAGAAATTGAAGGCGTTTTCCGTTCAATATCACCCCGAAGCATCACCGGGACCGCATGACTCACGGTATTTGTTCGATGACTTCATCAGGCTGATGGATGATGCGTAAAAAAACAAATCGATCTTAGTCATTATAATTTTCCGGTTTATGCCTGACGATAGTTCCTTCGATCATATAAATCACATCTTCGGCAATATTCGTGGCATGATCGGCGATCCGTTCAAGATGCCGAGACACGGAGAGCAGATGGATGAGAGATTCAAGTTCATCAGGATTTTCTCTTATTCCCTGTTGGACCGCGACATACATTTGTCGATTCATATCATCTACTGAATCATCCTTCAGGCGGACATGGTGGGCCCGTGTGCAGTCCAAATACACCATGGCGTCCAGGCTTTCTTTTAGCATCATTTGTGTAATGTCAGCCATTTCGATGAAATCAAGCGAAATCGTCACGGGTGGGTGTGTTGCCAAAAATTTGCCTCTTTCGGCAATGTTTACAGCCAGGTCACCGATGCGTTCAATGTCATTGTTGATTTTCAATGCCGTTATCAGGAATCTCAGATCGGTTGCCACGGGCTGATAAAGAGCCAGAATTTTCAGGCAATCTTCTTCCAGATCCACTTCCATCTGGTCGATATCGTAATCTTTTTCAATCACTGCTTCTGCCAGCTTTTCATCTCTGTCGGTGATCGACTTGACCGCATTTCTGAGGCTTTCTTCTGCGTAAGCGCATAGACTTGACATTTTTTTCTTGAGTTTGTCTATTTCTTTATTCATATGGACACGCATGATAGTATTTGTTTTGATGGAGTTAAAGCTTTTTTTCTAAAAATATCTTCAGGACATCCATTTTATTTGTCAACGTTAATGATATCAACCAAATTTTCCGGTTATATAATCCTCCGTTTCTTTCACACTGGGATTTGTAAATATCTTGTCGGTCAAATCATATTCGATTAATTTACCTAAGCAGAAAAAAGCGGTTTTTTCACTTACTCTCGCGGCCTGCTGCATGTTATGTGTCACGATAATAATGGTGTATTGATTTTTAAACTTTTCAATCAGGTCTTCTATCTTGCCTGTCGCGATAGGATCAAGCGCCGAACAGGGCTCATCCATTAAAAGAACTTTTGGACGTGTTGCCAGGGCTCTGGCAATACACAAGCGCTGTTGCTGGCCACCCGACAAGGCCAGCGCGGATTTTTTCAGGTCGTCTTTTACCTCGTTCCACAGCGCAGAAGCCACCAGACATTCTTCAACGATTCGGCTGATCTTTGATCTGTTTGAAATGCCCTGAAGTCTCGGCCCGTAAGCGACATTGTCGAAGATGCTTTTTGCGAAGGGATTTGGTTTTTGGAAGACCATGCCGACCTGTTGTCGTAAATTGACAAGGTTGATCCTTTTGTCATAGATATTCTGACCGTTGATTTCAAGCAAACCTTTGGTTCTTGTGTTAGGAATTAGATCGTTTATTCTGTTAATACTTCTGAGAAAGGTGCTCTTGCCGCAGCCGCTGGGGCCGATGATGGCGGTCACGGACCGTGCGGTTATATCCATTGTTATGTTTTCAACACCGGCTTTGCTTCCATAGTAAAAGCTGAAATTCTTGGATTTGATAATTGTTTTTTCCGCTGTTTGAGAACCGAGCGTTGTGGTTATTTTCTTATTTGTACGATCGCCTTTTTGCGGCATTTTAAATCCAATTTTTATATTGTTTTTTTTCTTTTTATTTATATCTGTTTGGGTCGCCATTCAAATTTCCTTCTATCTTAACCTAATTGCAGCTTTTTAGAAACCTTTGTGCGAATAATTATTGCAATAATATTTAAGCATAAGACCAGCAGGATTAATGTCATCAGCATTCCAAATTGTTTATGCGGGACCATCATTGCCAGTCGATCCCCAACGGCGATATCGTAACTGCCGTACGACAGCACCCGGGTGGTATCGAAAATCGACTCGGGAATGGGACCTAATGCCACCGCTCCCGTGAACAAAATCGGTGCCGTTTCACCTGCGGCCCTGCTGAGGCTAAGAATAATGCCGGTAAGAATCCCCGGTAATGCCGCGGGAAACGTAACAACCATAAAAGTTTTGAATTTATCGGCACCGAGGGCTAATGAGGCTTCTTTGTAGGTTTGCGGCACCGCACGAATGGCTTCTTCGCTGGCCCTGATGATTACCGGCAAAATTAAAATCGCGAGCGTTAACGACGCGGTCAAAATGCAGCCTTTTGATTCTTTGCCCAAAAGGGGCATCACATACAAAACAAAAAATGCCAGACCGAACAATCCAAAAACAATACTGGGTACTCCTGCGAGCGTATTGATACACATGCGGATGATTTTTACGATTATATTGTCTTTTGTACACTCGACGAGAAAGGCCGCGGAAATAATCCCAAGCGGAACCGCAAAGGCCAGGGCCAGCAATGTCAATATAATCGTGCCTAATATTTCGGGTCCGACTCCTCCGAAGTAATGACCCGGCGTGCTGTCATCAATGAAATATTGCCAGTAAACGGTGAATTCCGGATTCAAGGTTTCTTCCAGATTGTTTTTCACATAGGCAAATAACGGTTCGAGCGTTGTACCGGCGAACTGTTTTTCTCTTGGAATCACGGTTTTTTTTAGGGATTTACCGGCCCCTTGACTGACCCATTCGACAG
>CAZNET010000001.1:0-20414 GCA_964571885.1 uncultured Pirellulales bacterium | reverse complement strand
TAAAGCAGTTTATCCAGTTCCTTTTGGGCCATATCCCAACGCGTGGCGCCATAGCGGTGCATCATTAAAACAGGCGGTTCTTCGGTCGGCCTGGGGCCAAAAAGCCTTGTTATCGATTGCTGCACTTCTTCAAGAGAGGAGGCGTATTTTTCTCTTTTTGTCAGATCTATTGTGCTGACGATTTTTGAGTAATTTCGAGCTAATTCGAAATATTCTTTTATAACCGTATCCTGAAATCGATCATCTTCCTTAAAAGACATCACATCGTTCAGTTTTGATTTCGCTTTACGTTTGTCGGTAGCTTCATAGGCATCAAGCAGATTGTTTCTTAGTTCCTTAGCCGCCGAGCGGAGCGTTGTATAGAGTTCTTTGTCGGTATTTCGGTATCGTAACTGTTTGCCGTATTCCCGGTATAGTTCCTTCGTTTTGCTGACCCATTCGTCGGTATCGATTCCTTTTTTGAATTCATCGAGTAGCTGATAGATGTGTTCGCGGGTTTGCAGGCATTGTGCCAGCTCAGCCTGGATTTTTGATTCATTTCCTCGCTGATGCATATCATACTGGAGTTCACGAAATTCCACGGTTCCCCTGAAAAACACGGCACTGAGTCCTTTTGAAAACATGGGTACAAGAATAATTAACAGTGCTGAGCAAAGAATAATAACTGAAAGGTAAGCACACTGCGTAAAAAGAAAATCAAATGTTCTTCGCAATGGAAACTTCATAAATTATTTTCCTTTAATGGATGTTTTAACCCGTGCCAGGAAATATTCGCTGGTGGCATTCAGAATAAACGTAAATAACAGCAACGTAAAGCCTACGAGAAAGAGAGCTCGATAATGATCCGAGCCTTTCACGGTTTCACCCATGTCACCGGCGATCGTGGCGGTCATTGTTCTGACTGATTGCGAAAGATCCCACCACGGGTGCGGTATCTGTGAGGCATTGCCGGAAGCCATCCAGACGACCATCGTTTCTCCGATAGCTCTCATGATGCCCAGAATAATAGCAGCGATAATGCCGCTGTGGGCCGCGGGAATTACCACTTTGATCATGGTTTCCGCGCGAGTCGCTCCCAGGCCGTAGGAGGCTTCCCGTATGTCTCTGCCGATCGCTGACAAAGAATCTTCGGAGACACTGACAATTGTCGGAATGGCCATGATGGCGAGAATAATCGACGCGTTCAACGCGTTCGTGCCGGTCGAGAATCCAAAGTGTTTTTGCATCCACGGCGCAACAACCAGTACCGCGAAGAAGCCATAGGCAACAGACGGAATGCTGGCGAGGATTTCCATGATCGGTTTGAATATCATTCGGATTCTGAAAGACACAATGTCACTGAGAAGAACCGCAGCCATTAAACCGACCGGCACCGCAAATATCATCGCTCCAACCGTAACGTAAAACGAACCGGCGATTAATGCAAGCGAACCGAATTTAGGCGGTATGGCTTCCGGATACCATTGTTTGCTTCCAAAAAATTCTGCAAGTCCCTGCTCTTTTACAAAGGGTATTGCTTCTCGAATAATAAAGAAAAAAATCAGAAAAACCGCCAGCACCGACGTAAAGGTGATAAGCAATAAAACAGCTTGCCCGATTTTATTGAAGAGAACGCCTTTTAGATCCTGGGAAACCGTAAGCAGGAGCGGCTTTTCGAAGTCAGCCGCTCCTGATTCCAATTCGATTGTGTTATTTTTCATTGTCACTCAATCAAGTAAGGTTATCGATTAGTAGTTCGTGACCGGCACGAAGCCTTTTGCTTCGATAATTTCCTGTCCTTCTTCAGACAGGTGATAGGTGCAGAATTCAAAGACCTTGGAACCCAGCTTGGGGTATCCGTTAGTAAACAAATATAACGGCCTGCTGATTGGATACAATCCTTTTGAAATCGTTATACGTGACGGTTTGACTCCATCGATTTCCAGTGCTTTGACGTAACCGTCAACAAAACCGAGACCGACATAGCCGATAGCGCCACGTGTTGTTTTGACCCGTGCATGAGCCTGGGGATTCGCGTTTACATATTCTACGCTCGAGGCCATTTTTTCTTTGTTCATGACAAGATTGTGGAATGTTTCGTAAGTTCCTGAAGAAGTATCACGACTAATTACGACAATTTCCTCGTTCGCTCCGCCTACGTCGGACCAGTTGTTAATTTTACCCATATAGATATCACGAAGCTGTTGGTTTGTCAGTGCCTTGACCGGATTTGAAGGGTGAACAACAACACAAACACCATCCATCGCGATTGCGTGAGCAACAGGATGGACACCATTGTCCACGGCTTTTTTGAATTCCTTGTCTTTCATGAAACGGCTCATCATGGCGATATCGCATCTGTTATCGACTAAGGCGGCAGCGCCGTCGCCACTGCCGGTTTTTTTAACGGTGATCCTGAGGGACGGATAGTTTCTCATAAAAGACTCGGCGAAGGCGTCACCGATCGGACCTACGGTGGTCGAACCTTCAATCTGCAGATTATCATCGGCAAAAAGATTGCTGGAAAATGCCAATGTGATAATCAGAACAAGTGTTAATTTTTTCATTATATCACTCCTTAAAACGATTTCATAGGGTTAAAAATTGAAAACCAAATCGGTCATCAATCGGTTATATTTGTTATCGTAAGCGTCAGCTTTTTGGGTTACGTAATACGTAACGCCGGTCTGAAGGTGTTTTGATATTTGATATTTAAATCCAAGTTTGTGACCTCTGCCTTTCGTTCCACCTCCTCTAAAATCGGAATCGTTAAATTGCCCGACCACGGCGTCGGCTTCAAGGTCACGGTAATTATAGGAGGCCTCCCATGAACCGGGGGCCTTTGCTTTGTTCACTTTGAATCCAGCCAGCCAGCCTTTATCCGCACCACTTACCGCATTGGTATTTTTAACATAGTTACCGAATACCGAGAAAGGCATTTCGTTCATGGCACAGAAGAAAGTATATTCTCCAAAACCTTCGAGAATGGCATAATCATTTGTAAAGTTGGTCCCGTCATTACTGTTGCCGAAGAATGGATCCGATGCGGTTCCTCCCCACCGGCTGTTTAAGCTGGGAGTTCCTTCGAGATTTGCGTAATCGTAAAAGCTAAGACCTCCTAACAGACTGCCTTTATTTTGCATTTTGTGTTTTAAGTAAGCCTGTGCACCCCATAAGGACGTATCCACAGATCCTTCATCGACCCAGAAACCGCCGCCGTTAGCAAAAAGTGTACAGTTTTCGCTTAAGGGATTTTGGTACTGTAAAGCCAGACCTTCAGGATTGAGATCATTGTCCCAGATGAGTTGATTTTTGCCGACCTTGTAAAATGGATTTGCCATTTTGCCGCCAAAGAAACTAAAGCCGGACATGGAATCCGGATGCCAGTCAAAATAGGCCTGATCAAGCCAGATATCTTTGCTGTCAAAACTGTCTTCGAGATCCTGGTTTGTTGATACCGGATCTGAGGAATTGCCGCTGGCGATACGGACAGTCACATCGGCTTCGTCATTAACTTTTCCTTCAACTTTCACTCTTGCTCTGATTCTGTGGCGATTTGTGCTTTGTTGCCATTGACCGCTGCTCTGTTTGTCAATCGTCTCATGACGATATCTCAAGTCGCCGCTGATTTTCACGTTCTCTACCCATTTGATACTGTCCGGCAGGGTATCGACTTGTTTTTCTTCTACAGCTTTTGTGATTTTTTCTTCCATCGCTTTGTCTTGAGCTTTCTGTTTTGATTCGAGCTCTTCGATTCTCTTCTGGAGCTCAGCTAATTGCTTTTTTAATTCGGATATTTCATCCGCCTGAGCAATTGTCCCCATAAAGAAAATGATTAATAATCCTACCAAACCTACAATCCATTTTTTCATTTTTTTTACCTCCATCGAAACATAACATTATTTATTCAAGAAACCATTTCTTGAAAAATAACACCTACTCGGAACAACATCGTATTCGGAATAACTCGGAAAAACTCGGATTAAAGGGGATGTTAACTTTCGGAAATTAAGCAAATGTTAGAGAAATGTTAGAATTGTGTTAGGGTGTGTTTGTTTTACTTTTTTGCGAATTAGTTTAAATTGGGTATTTTGATTGAGAATGTAGAACCTTTCCCCGGTTCACTTTCGACGGTAACGGATCCACGATGCAACTGTGTAATATGCTTCACAATGGCCAGCCCCAGGCCGGTTCCGCCGAGATTTCGGCTTCTTGCTTTGTCAACAACATAAAATCTTTCGAACAGATGAGGAAGGTGTTTTTTGCTGATACCGCAACCATGGTCTTTTACATGTATAACGGTATGATTGTTCACTGTTTTGACATTGATATCTATCCTTTGATCCGCTTCACTGTATTTGATGGCGTTGTCTATCAGGTTTACCACGGCCTGTTCCATCAGAGCGGGATTTACTTTTACAAAGAAATCTTCCGGACAATCAAGGTTTATGCGAATATTCTTTTCAATCGCCTTCACATTTGAAAGCTCGATGGCGGACCTGATAATTGCTTTTATTTTGCTGATTTGAAACGCAAGTTGTTTTTTATCTTTATCCTCTTCCAAGCTGGAAAGACTCAGTAAATCATCAATGATGGCATTGAGACGCTCGGAATGTCTTGAGATGATTTTCAAAAATCTTTTCGCTTCATCGGGATTATGAATCGCGCCGCTGATCAGTGTTTCCACGAAACCTTTGATTGAGGTAATGGGAGTTTTTAATTCATGCGAAACATTTGCCACGAAGTTTTTTCTCATGTTCTCAAGTTTTCGAATACGGGTCATATCCCTGAGAACGATTACCGCCCCGGCTTTTTTGCCCTGATTATCCAGAAGACTTGCCCCCTGTAGCTGATACAATTTATCACTGCCGCTCGGCAGGTAGAATTCGTCCTGCGTGGCCGTATCGGCAATGAGGGTTTGTTCGACGAATGCCTGAAGATCGGGATTTCTGATAATCTCCGTTACTTTTTTACCTTCAATCAGAACCGGATTGACTTTGAGGATTTCACTGGCCGAGTGATTAATACTGATAATATTGCCTTCTACATCCAGCGCTAAAACGCCTTCGTTCATACTTGAAAGAATCGCCTGCTGTTCGTTTCGCTGCCGGGTGATAGTGTTTATCTTCTCTCCCAGGTCCTTCGCCATTTTGTTCATGGATTCCGCTAGTGAATTGATTTCCACGGAACTTTCAACACTAATTTTGTGAGTAAAATCTCCTTGAGAGAAATGCTCAGCGCCTTTTCTGAGTTGTTCGAGCGGAAAGCTGATGCGTCTTGAAATAAGTAATCCCAGAATTGCCGCGACGATCGAAAAAATCAGACCGTTTCTGATAACAATATTTGTGATGGTTTTCAGGATTTTGTCAATATCGTTAACAGGGACGGACGTTCTTAAAACAGAGATGATCTGATTGTCAGATCTGATGGGAACGGCAACATACATCATTTGTTTTTCAAGCGTGCTGCTGAACCGTAACTTTTTGCCGATGCCTTTTTCAAACACTTCTAAGAATTCAGGTCTGTCGGCATGATTAACCATTAATTCTGGATTTTCCTCGGAGTCACCGATGACTTTTCCATCCGGCGCTATGACCGTAATTCGTGTGCTACTCACCGAACCCAGCTTATCACACAGATTATTGATTTGTTCGTAGTTATTTGACTGCAGCAGCGGGGCAATTTGTGATTTAAGGTAATACGCTTTTGTTTCGAGATTTTGTTCTACCTGGTTTAAGTAAAATTCTTTTACGGTCTTCAGGGCATTGTACGATATGACAAAAACCGACGCGAAAATAATTAGGATGTAAGATATGTAAAGGTGCCAGAATAACCTTTTTTTTTGCATCAGGTTACTCCTTGAATTTATAGCCGATTCCTCGAATGGTTTGAATCAGTTTGCCTGATACCCCGAGTTTTTTTCGCAAACCGACAATCTGCACGTCGATCGATCGATCGGTCACAGGGTAGTCCTGGCCGTGAACCGCATCGACGATCTGGTAGCGTGTCATCACCGCACCGGGGCGTTTTGCCAGCGTGTATAAAATCTTGAATTCGGTTAATGTCAACGGCACAGGTTTATTGGCGACCAGGACTACATGCTTGACTGTATCGATCACAAGATTGTTTATTTTAATAGTCTTGTCTTCATCTCTTGTTGGCATCGTTTTTTTCCGAAAGGCGGAACGCACCCTGGCAATCAACACTTTAATACTGAACGGCTTGGTTATATAGTCGTCGGCTCCTATTTCGAGGCCGGTCACGATGTCGCTCTCTTCGCCTTTAGCTGTCAACATAATAACCGGAATATGCTGTGTTTTGTGATGGTTTTTCAGGATTTTACACACATCGAGACCATCCAGCCCGGGCAGCATCAAATCCAGAATGATCAGGTCCGGCAGTTTCGCCTGAGCTTCCTGAAGTGCCTGTTCTCCCGTACCGGCGACGATAATTTTGTACCCCTCCCGGGAGAGATTGTAGTTTATCAGTTCCTGTATGTCTTCTTCATCGTCAACGACAAGAATGGTTTTCGGATTCATACAATATCCTTTATTTTAGCCTAAAACGGACTATTTAGTTTGTTTATGTTATCATACTATTAGAAAATTGTTAAAGTTTTTTTATGATTGTATTTGGAAATCGTTAAATTCCAGGATTTTTGGCGGATTACGTCTAAAAATTCGCCTTATTGTCCGTGATCATTAATAATTGATGAATCTATTGCATTATTCATTTTTTACATGCACTTGTTTCATTTTTTTGATTAGTATAAGATTCGTAATTCATATGGAACAGAAAAAAACCGGCTCATAACGATTTTAGAGATACTGTGATGCAAGAAAATATCCTGTTTGAATCTGAAGTTCTCAATCATTATATTCGAATTGAATACGAAGGGATCGGCATTTATGTTGATCCGGAGTTTCCCGATTGGTTTGTGCCGACTCGAAAAGCCGATGACATTCTTAAAGAATTCGCCAGTGGGAATTCCCTTGGCTGCAATCTGGATCGTCACGATGTAAATCAATTGAAATTTCAGATGAACAGATTGCTTTGCCGTCTTAGTAAGCCGGATAACGTTCAATATCAGGGGCGTGCGGAATTTTTGGAAATCGTATCCTTAAAGGAATGTTGGTTTCATATTACCAATACCTGTAATTTAAGCTGTACCCATTGTATGTTTTCTTCAGGTCCTTCTGTAAGGTCTGAAATTCCAAAGGAGCCATTAATTGACACGATACGGGAAGCGATATCGTTGGGTTGTGAGGTTTTTTATTTTACCGGCGGCGAGCCGACGATCTATAAAGAGTTTATTGATGTGTGTGAATTCATCTTGGATAATAGTTCGGCGCATATTGTCATTCTTACCAATGCGGTTTCGATGGATCATTTTATTTGTTGGATCAAAAATCAGAAAAGCGGCAGGATTCATTTACAGATTAGCATTGACGGTATCGGATCCGAACATGACACCATACGCGGCAAGGATTCTTTCAGCAAGACACTTGAAAACACAAAAAAGATGATTGATGTCGATTGTAACATTACGTTAGCGATGGCGGTAACAAAAGACAATGTTTCGCAGATGCCGGATCTTATCCACTTGGCCGACGATCTTCATCTCAGTAATGTTCATTATTTATGGTCGTTTCGGAAGGGCAATGCCGAAACGTTGGCATTTCCATCTATCGAAATGATAAAGGAAAATCTGTTCAAATCTAAATCATTGGCTGATCAATACGGGATATTGATCGACAATCTTGAAATTCTGAAATCCCAGGTATTTTCCCTGCCCGGGACAAAATACGATCTCAGCAATTCCGGCTGGCAGTCTTTGGCTGTCGGTCCGGAGGGAAATATCTATCCGTCACCGGCTTTGATCGGCGAAGGAAAACTTGTTGCCGGTCATATTTCAGAAGGGCTGAAAAGTGTCTGGCAAAACAGTGAGTTATTTAAGGTTCTTCGAAAGAAATCCATAGTTGACAGCCATCGATATAAAAACAACCCACTTAAGTATATCATCGGCGGCGGTGACATCGATCATAGTTTTGTTCAGTCAGGTAATTTTCTGGATCATGATCCGTATGTGGAACTTTATAACACCATTGCATTGAAGTTGATTATTGACCAGACGGTATTAAATGGAGAATATGAACAAACCAATATCGGATTGCTCGGGCGGATGGGCGAAAAAATATATGAGTGCGGCGAGGATACGGGCAAGGTGATGTTTACGCATTCCAATTGTGTTCTGTCATTGCCGGGCAAGGACGGCCATACCCTGGTTAAGGCTTTTTATTCGAAAGCCGCTGATACTCCAAACGAGGAGATATTCAATCCCGTTCAATATGCAGAAAGTGACGTTTCGCATATTCCACGGCAGGCGCGGGTTCGCAGTTACGGCTGCGGAAGTCCGGTTTTTGACTGTGACATTGAAGCAGGCGAAACAGTTGTCGATCTCGGCTGCGGCACGGGCGTGGAGTGTTTTATCGCTGCCAGAAAAGTCGGTCCAAAGGGCAGGGTGATCGGTATCGATATGGCTGAGGCAATGCTGGAAGTGGCTGAAAAATCCCGGCAACAGGTTACCGACAATCTCGGTTTTAACACTGTTGAATTCAAAAAGGCGTTTCTTGAGGATCTCCCGCTTAACAGCGACAGTGTTGATGCGATGGTCTCCAATTGCGTCATCAATCTGTCGCCTGATAAGCGGCGGACGTTCAAGGAAGTATATCGGGTATTAAGGCCGGGCGGCCGGCTTGTGATCTCCGACATCGCTCACAAAGATGATATTCCGCTTGAGATCAAGTATAACGAAAAGCTTCGAGGCGAATGCATCGGCGGGGCGTTCAAGGAAGAAGAGCTGTTTGGATTGCTGTCCGATATTGGTTTTCAAGGAGCAACCATCCTTAAGCGGTATCTGTACCGTACCATCGCCGGTCATGATTTTTATTCGATCACCTACCGCGCATGGAAGCCATCGGATCAATTGAAACAAGTGTTAATGTATAGAGGCCCTTTTGCTTCTGTGGTCACGGATGACGGTGTTGTACTTGATAGAGGGAAGGTTCGGGAAGCTGAGGTTTCAGAGAATTATTATTATGATAAATCTGTTTATATTCTCGATGAAAAAGGTAACGTCACAAACGTCGAGCAGAAAATGACATGCAGTTGCTTTGCGGCACCGGAGCAAAATCAGATATCCGTTAAAAATGAACCGAAATATTCATCCGGCTGTGTGGTATGCGGTAAAGACCTGATTTATCTCGAACATGATGAGAAACTAACTTGTTACTATTGCGGGCATGAGCAAAACGCGAATGCGACCTGTGAAGACGGTCATTTCGTTTGCGATCAATGTCACTCGCAGGATGCGGTGTCGATCATCGAACAAATATGCCTTCACTTGAATCAAACTGATATGCTGAAATTAATGCGGCAAATCCGCAGCCATCCATCGTTTCCCGTTCATGGACCCGAGCACCATTCATTGGTTCCCGCTGTGATCGTGACGGCTTACTGTAATACCGCCGGAAAACAAAAGAATGAAATGGTAAAAACAGCGGTCGAAAGAGGACGCACCATCGCCGGCGGCGCGTGTGCGTTTCTCGGTGTCTGCGGGGCTGCGGTCGGAGCAGGGACCGCGTTTTCGATACTCTTAAATGCCAATCCCTATAAAGGCCGCGAAAGACAAGTGGTTCAGGAAGTGACTGCTTTGGTACTCAAGCGTATCGCTCAAAACAAAGCTGCCCGATGCTGCCAGAGAGACTGCGCAATAGGCTTGCAGGCTGCCGCCGATTTGAGTTCGCGGTATCTTGATATTACGTTGAAAGCCAAAGATGAATTGAAATGCCGGCAGAAAAAAGATAATGCTGAGTGCATGGGTAAAAACTGCCTCTTGTGGTAAAACAAAAATCCGGTTTCGATGCCTCTTTAAAATTATCAATAATACATCTAATTCTCAGTAGTCTCAGTGCTTCAATAAATGAATCTTTATATCAAAACTCTTTATTGACAAAATTCCACATATTAGATAAAGTTGATTTATGGATCTCTTGATAACAGTAAAGGAAATCAGAGGCAGTTGTCCGACGTACAAGGTTGGCGATTCATTCCGACTTAAAGCGGGCTATCAGTTATTGAGTGATATTCCGGTGTGTATGCACGGCCTGGCATCGCTGATGCCTTATTATAACGCGCTGCGTTTTACCGAGCCGGATCTATGGGGGTTGGACAGTAAAGATAATCCCAAAAAACTGTGTATTCAATGTCCAGATCCCTGCGATCATACTGGCGGCGGAACGGTAGTATTTGAAGTGACCAAAAATTAGAATGTGAAAAAATTTACAGATCCCGGCCATTGAATCATAAACAAATATAATCGGGAATGCTTTCTATAAAATCGTAAAAATAATGAAAGGATAAATCGTGTTCTTCAGCAAAAATCTAATTCGGGCTATAAGTATTGCATTACTTCTTTTTGTCACTGCATCAGGTATAGAAAATACAACAAATGAATATAAATTCGCAAGCCTAAAAGAGGCAAGAGACGCTGTGAGAAACAAGATAAAAGAAGGCTTAAAGGAGGATATTACGGTTTATGTCGAGGGCGGTATATATTATTTATCTGAGCCGATCACCTTCGAGCCCGGCGACAGCGGCACTGAAAAATACAGTATTACTTATAAAAACGAATCCGGAAAACAGGTAGAAATTAGGGGTGGTATGAAACTAAGCGGTTTCAAAAGATATAACGATACTATATGGCAGATTGATATGCCGCAAGGTGTTGAGCCGAAACAGGTTTTCGAGAACGGTGTGCGCCTCGAGATGGCAAGAATGCCGGATACCGGGTATCTGCGAGTCGAAAAACCGGTAAAGGGAAAAGAAAAAAGCGCAATTATCTACAAGCAAGGGGACCTGCCGAATAGGCAATGGGATCTTGAAAATGCACGTCTTATGATATGGCCCTGGGAGGATTGGCACTGTGATGAAAGCAGAATTGCCGCTGTTGATGCGGATGCAAGAACGATAGAGCTTAAGGACCAGTCAAGGCGTCAATTTCTGCCGGGAAACCGTTATTACATTAAAAATGATCTTTCGGTTCTTGATAAGCCGGGGGAATATCAGATCGATTACGTCAAGAGAAAAATCTATATCTGGCCGCAGAAAGAACCGATTCAGCAGCAGGAAATCGTTATATCGACGGTTGATGAGATTTTAGCCGTCGAAGGCAGCGTGGATAATCCTGTTACGAACCTTCATTTCGAAGGGATTGACCTGAACATTTCAAACGGGGACTGCGCGGTGTTTACAAACGCTGAAAAGTGCTCGGTAAAAAACTCAAAAATTGAAAACGCTTACAACACCGGCATCATGCTAAAAGGTCATTGTCAGCAGATTCAGCTCTCCGGCAATTTGATAGGTCATCACGGCCAAGAAGGAGTGGAACTCACCGGCGGAGCAATCGGCGAGCCATATATCAACCATCACAACACCGTAGCAAATAATCATGTATTTCGCTGCGGTTGGGTTCACCGAGACGGCAACGGAATCGGCATTAGAAATAGCGGAGATAACACGGTTATCCACAACCTTATTCACAATATGCCGAGAAAAGGAATTCGATTCAGCAGTCTCCGTTATCAGGTGCTCAAAAATCGTGTAGAAGGTGTCACCTGGGAAAACCATTGGGATTTTCAGCATACGAGAAATAATTTTATCGCTTATAATCATATTTATCATACCAATCTCGACAGCCAGGACACCGGAGCTATTGGAAGCTGGGGGGCGGGAAAGAACAATGTGATTCATAACAATCTTATTCATGATACCGGGAACAAGGAATTAAAACTGCAAAGCGGGATCTATCTCGATGACCAAACCGATTACGCTACGGTGACAAGTAATATCATTTACAATGTCGTCGGCCCTGTCGATAATCACTGCATTTTTACCAAGGGCATCGGCAATATCATCCACAATAACATTCTCATCGTCAGCGAAGACTGCAATTCAGCGATCGCATCACTTTATATGGTCGATGAACGGTGTGACCATCATCACTATTCGAATAACATCATTTACTTCGACCCTAAGAGCAATCGTGAACAAGATAGCCGCAGCGTTTATCATTTTATGAACTGGACGAAAGACCGCGTTGTTTACTGTGACAAAAATGTTTATTATAAGGCGGGCGGCGGTTTAAGTATTTCGGGATATGATACAGTCTTCAACTGGATGAAGTTTAACGCCGACTGGATCACGTATAAAGGCGCTGAAAATGAGCAGCCCGAATATCACAAACCTTCCACCTTTAAAGAAGCCCTTGGAATCGAGCGAGGGGCTGATACATGGAAAGGATGGCTCAGCGCGTTTGGTGGTAAATATGACAAGCGAAGTATAGAAGCTGATCCCCAATTTGTCGATGCTGAGAATCGAAACTTTAGACTTAGACAAAGCTCCCCCGCTTTTAAGACCGGTTTTATTCCGATCGACAGCGACAAAGTCGGATTAACATCGGATTTTCCAGACCGCTTTGAAAAGAAATAATTTTAAGTCGGTCTTGACATTGGTCGATTGATAATGTATAGAGATAGTACTTTCAGGAATATGATTATGGCACTGAACATTAACATTATTATTATCGAGATTATAGATTCGAGGCAGAAGCTGCCCTGAAAGTGCTGATTTTGCGTTTTTGAGCCTTCCGGAGCAGCGAATCCGGGAGGCTTTTTTTATTGATAAAATTTGATGATGTTTTTATGATAAGCCGTTTTATCGGCAAAATTTAGGAACAATGGTATGGCAGAAAAGAAAAAAGGTTATCGAGACACGTTAAACTTACCGAAAACGAGCTTTTCAATGAAAGCCAATCTCGTCCAGCGCGAACCTCAAATGCAGAAACAATGGGCCAAGGACGATATTTACCGGCGTATTCTGGATGCGCGGGCCGATTCGCCGCTTTATATCCTGCATGACGGGCCGCCGTATGCTAACGGCGATATACACATGGGTCATGTCATCAACAAGGTGCTCAAGGATTTCGTGGTCAAATACAAGACGATGTCGGGCTTTAGGACCCCGTATGTCCCCGGCTGGGATTGCCACGGCCTGCCGATCGAGGCCAAGGTGGTTGCGGAACTGGAAGAAGATATTCAGCAAATGGAAAAACTCGATATTCGCAATAAATGCCACAAATACGCAAGCAAATTCGTCAAGCTGCAGAGCAAACAGTTTCAGCAGCTCGGTGTCTTCGGCGATTTCGATAATCCTTATCTGACATTCAAACCGGCGTACGAACAAGGTATCCTTGAAGTATTCGCCGAGATGGTCGGAAACGGCCTGGTACATAAACAGTTAAAACCGATCCACTGGTCGATCGGCTGCCAGACCGCGCTGGCAGAGGCGGAACTGGAGTACTACGATCTTTCTTCGCCGAGCATCTTCGTCAATTTTCCTGTCGAAAAAGAGAGTATCCCGCGGCTGACCGACCTTGGGCTGGTCAACGGCCAGCAAGCAGAAAAAGCCAAGGTATGTCTGATGATCTGGACGACAACACCGTGGACCCTGGCGGCTAATTTAGCCGTCGCGGCCCATCCACATCTTGAATACACCTCTATTACCTATGACCGCAACGGTGAAACAATGGTTTCGATCGTTGTCACCGATCGGCTCGAAGCGGTGACGGAGGCCGGACAATTGGCAGATTATAATGTCAGCGACATAAACGTCAAAGGCAGTGACCTTGAAGGTATTCGCTATAAGCATCCCTTTGTTGAGAAAAATCCGACTCAAAAGGACGCCTATAAAGTAATCAATGCCGAGTATATCACCACCGAAGACGGCACGGGCCTGGTGCATATCGCACCGGGGCATGGTATCGAAGACTATATATCTGGCCTTGCCAGCGGACTGGAAGTCTATTCGCCGGTCAAGGCGGACGGTTGTTACGATGATACGGTCCCCGAGTGGCTGAAAGGAAAGAACGTTCTTGAGGTCGACCGGCAGGTGAATACCTGCCTTAACGAAAAGGGTCTGCTTTTCGCTCAAACTGAAATATCACACAGTTATCCCCACTGCTGGCGGAGTAAAGGGCCGGTCATCTTCAGAGCAACCGAGCAATGGTTTATTTCAGTCGATAAACCGATCCCGGATACCGGCAAGAGCCTTCGTGAGATGTCACTGGAAAGCACCAATAAAGTACGCTGGATCCCGTCCTGGGGACAGAAACGCATCGAGGGTATGCTCGAATCCAGGCCCGACTGGTGTATCAGCAGACAGCGAAGCTGGGGTCTGCCGATCCCGGTCTTTATCAACTCCAAGGGACAAACACTGCTGACAAAAGAATCGGTCCTGGCGGTGTCACGGCACATCGGACAGAAAGGCTCGAATAGCTGGTTTTTCGATTCTCCGAAGGAAATCCTTGGTGAAGATTTCCAATTGCCCGAAGGATTCGATTTTGACGATCTTCAAAAGGAAGAAAATATCTTTGATGTCTGGTTTGAGTCCGGCTGCAGTTGGTACAGTGTCGCGAAAAAAGCGGGCTGGCCTGTCCCGGTCGATCTTTATCTCGAAGGCTCCGATCAGCATCGCGGCTGGTTCCAGTTATCGCTGTTGCCGGCGCTTGGATCGATCAAACAGCAGCCCTTCAAAAGTGTTTTAACACACGGATTTGTCGTTGATGAGAAAGGCATGAAGCAGTCCAAGTCGCTGGGTAATTACGTCAACGCTCAGGATGAAATTACTAAATATGGTTCTGATATTTTAAGGCTGTGGGTCAGCAGTGTCAATTATCAGGAAGATATCCGCTGCAATGACGAATTGATCGGTAAAACACAGGACGCTTATCGTAAGATCAGAAATACGTTAAGATATCTTCTCGGCAATATCGATGATTTCGATCCACGTTACCACGCAGTAGCGTATGGGGATATGCTGGACATAGACAAGTGGGCGATGCAGCAGCTTCAAAAACTCATTGCGGATGTCACTGAGAATTACAGTAACTTCATTTTTCACCGCGTTTTTTCACTGTTGTATAATTTCTGCACGGTTGAGATGAGTAGTATTTATATGGATGTACTGAAGGACCGGCTGTACTGTGACGCAGCCGACAGTCTGTCACGCAGAAGCGCGCAGACAGCGATGTACCGTATCCTGCTGGCATTGGTAAAAATGCTGGCACCGTTGATGGTTCATACCGCCGAAGAAGCGTGGGGTGCGATCAGGCACAAGGACGAAGATGTGACAAGCATTCATCTGGCTCATATGCCCGAGTTAGATAAAAGTGTCGATGTGCATCAGGACGAAGAGCGATGGAAGATACTGACGAATTTACGTGACGATGTACTCAGAGTTCTTGAAGATCTGAGGAAGAACAAAAAGATCAACAGCAATCAGGAGGCTTCTGTGACCATCTATAGTGATGACGAAAAAATTCTTGAAACAGTCGAATCTTTCGGAATTGACAATTTTGCCGCGTTTTGTATTGTCAGCGAGGTCAAACTGCACAACGGCTCTAAGGATAAAACGATGGTTGTGGCGGAAAAAAGCAGTCATCAAAAATGTCAGCGATGCTGGAACTACTGGCCAAGTGTGGGCAAGGATGAGAATTATCCTGATATCTGCCAACGCTGTATCGAGGTCGTCACTACCGTGAATTAAGCATCTTATTACCCAAGTTGCTGAACGGCTTTTTTGAAAACTTCGTCAACCGTGATATTACTAATGTTGTGCCTGGGGTCATTGCTTTTGATCTTTATTCCTCTGTTGAAAGGCTCCACGGCGGCGATGCATTCTTTACGTCCGTACGGGTAGATTCTGGCGGGATTGGACCAACTGAACATCATAACCAGCGGCATGCCCAGTCCTGAAGCGATATGGCCCGGACCGGTATCGTTGCTGATGACTAAGGCGGATTTTTTCAGTATAAAAATAAGTTCTTTCAGGGTTGTCTGTCCTGCGAGATTAATCATGATGCCTTTGGAGTCGTTGGTTAACGTATCGATCGATTTTTTCTCCGATTCCGAGCCGACACAAACTATCGGCAGCGAATATTTTTTATACAGTTTCTTTGCCAATTCGATGTATTTTTCCTTTTGCCAGCATTTATCTTCATGCGCTGAACCGGGTACAAAAACGATATAGTTACCTGAAGTAATATTTGATCTTTCCAGTATTTTATCTACGGACAACTGGACCTGATTGTCATCTGAAAATACAAATTTGGACTTGGGATTTTCAATGCCAACTACGTTTAGCATTTTCAGATAAAAATCAATGAGATGGAGATTGTCCTTGTCTGGTTTCACCCTGACATTATAAAAAAGGCTGGCTCCTTCTCTGGCATTGGCCATTCCAATTCTTTTTTTACATCCCGACAGCCAGCTCAGCGCCGCGGTGCGAAAAAGCCCCTGAAAATCAAACACCACATCGTAACGTTTTTTTCGTAATTGCTTAATAAGATCAATCAGCGAGAAAAATACGTTAGGGTTTTTCCAGAATCCTTTAAGAGAGTTACGGTCAAAATAAATCAATTGATTAATATGGGGGTGGCCTTCAAGCAGTTTTGAAAATTCCGGCCGAATCATCCAGTCGATCCGGGCATCCGGAAAGTGCTTTCTCAATGCCGATAACGAAGGCAGCGCCAGAACAATGTCTCCTAATGCGCTTGGTTTGATGATCAAGATTGTTTTAATCATGCCGGTTGCCATTGTTGGATTTTACGTTATTTTTTTGCAAAAGCAATCGATAATTAATGAACTTAAATCCGGTAAGGATCTTAAACGGGTTTTACTGGCCGGCATTACGTGACTTTTTAACCTGTTGGTTAAACAGCCGCAACTGTACATTAATAGCGCTGATCGCCCAGTCGATATAATGAAGTTTATGGGACGGTTTGTGATGGGCTTCATTCATGAGACCATTCTGAACGGTTTTTATGAATTTATTGATGGTCTGAGGGCTGATCTGGCTGGGTTCTTCCGCCCATTGTTTTAAGTCCTCATATTCACGTCGAAGCTTGCTGTCTTTGAGTTGATCTACCGTCAGATAATCACCGGGATTGTATGCGATTTGCAGTCCCTTCAGGCACATAATCAGCGGTTCGTAATTCGCGCGTTTTTCAAGCCGGATGAATTTATATTGCTGGACATACGTTGTCGCCTGCACCGGCGACCTGTCACCGACCATGTCATCGCCGAGATGCCATGTCCGTTTATTCATACGGGCGAACATGAGCTCCTCACCGATATCGTGTCGCGTAATTTCATCATACCCCATTCTCGAAACCCATAACCTGCCCGTATCTTTCAGTTCCGAACCACCGCCTAAAACCAAAAGGCACTTGGCGAATCCCAGGGGCAGAATCTTCTGGTGACCGATTTGTCTTTTTCTCAATTGGAACGATAAATGCAGACTGTGCGGGCTGACATCGTAGAAATTAATAATCGCGTTTATTAGCTGGTTTAATAGCCATGGGTCCGCTGTGGCGGGGCGGGACAATTGGCCTTCAATGTTCAAACGCCCCGGTGCGAGTTCCAGAAAGCCTGTTCTCCTTTCGTAATCCGTCGAACCGCTGTGATCATCGATATAACCCCCGAGTTTCCAACTGAGAAGTCCGAGTCCAAAGTCGTTAAAGTATTTAAAATCGTTGTACGTGTCATCATCCTGCTTTCGGTGGCTTCGCTGGGGTTCCACCGCCTGGGCACCGACATTACTCAGTTCGATCTCTGCGCCAAGCGGAATCAGACCGGGCTGAAAATTTGCCCGTATTCGGGCCAGATAAGATTCTACCACACGATGGTCAAAAAAACTTCGAGCTGCTTTAACCGCATATTTTACGTAATCCACCAGGTCATGATTTCTGTAAGGCAATGACTCCAGGGCCTTGTCGGTAATTAACTGCAGCGATCTTTTCGCTCCATTGATCATCCATAGGCCGATCAACAGGCTAAGAGAACGCTTAAAGTATCTTTCCGAGCTTCTCATGTGCTCTAATTCAAACCTGTAATCATTTTGGATCTTCGCGTCCAGTTGATTGAGCATTACCTGTCGAATAACCATGGACAAGTAATTTTCGATATAAGGCTGGGCCTGAGGGTCGGCATAGAGATGCTGAATACTCGGACGGGGCCGGTCGAGTTCGTGTTCGAGATAATAATCACTGACCGCATCGCTGCGATAATGGCTCATCACCAGATCTCTTTCTGTTGTACCCAGCAGTTCTCGTTCCGCCCGCCGCTCAAGTTCCGCGTCATCACTTTTTTCGCCCGGGCGCGTGTGTTTCTGGATAAAATCCTCGATCCTTTTGCGAAGCCATAATTCATGGATCAAATTGACATGGAATCTGTCGCCAAAGTGTTTGCGCATGGATTCATGCGAAGCCAGATAGGCCTGGGCAAAGATCAATCCTCCGGCCGTATTAACCTGAATTGTCTCTTTGGTATAACGTTTACCTTCATAACGGTCTATTTCGGCGATCGCGGAAGCAGGCACGTCATAAATCACATATCCTTCAATTCGAGACGAGGGATCGATAACGGCATAAAAATAAACGTTATCGGGACTGACTTTTCGATGTCCGTCAAGTAGTGCCAGTTCGGCAAAGAGCATCCCGTCAACGGCTTTGGATTTGTTGAGGGTAAAGCTCAAGCCGCAGACCGATTTGAATATCTCCGGTTCACGCAGCGATCCGTAAACGAACAGATTGAATTTTTCTTCATTCATTGGTTAAGCATCTTAGATTGTATCGATTTTTGTCATATTGGATTGACGGATAAGGTCATATTAAAAGGATTTGAAATGACCTACCACCATTGGCGATTTTGTTTGATATCCTGCATTCGATTGATTTCATTGCTGCATTGCTTCATAATATTTCTATAGTTTTCTATAAGATCCGACCTCTTTTTTACTTGAGCGATTTTTTCCAAATATTCCGCTGCATAGAAGCATGCCGTCAGCTTATGGTAATATCCGTCTTTTTCTTTCAATGTTTTTTTATTGTTTTCAAAGTGCTGGAGGTAATTATGGCACACCTCGGCTATTTTCTGTGTATACTTCAAATCATGTGTAAGTGTATTAAAAATCTTTTTTATGGCCAGGTCACAGGGACGTTCTTCAAACGCTTTAACAGCATAATATAGTCCCTGATCGGCAGTATCTTTTCTTTTTAGATATAAATTAGCCATCGTTATATGTTTTGAGAATTCATCCGGATACGCGGTTTCATCGGTCACGATTCCGTCAAACAAAGCTTTTCCCTGCGGCGTTGTTATATCAACAAACATCTTTTGTTTCTTGTTCATAAAAACAATGGGCCATTCCGGATTGGCTTCGAATCCTTTTACGACAGGTTTGTCAAACTGAGCTCTTGGCATTAAGAATACCCAGACATTATTCTCCCTTAACTCCTGACTGGTTTGTTGTCCGATTTTTGCATAGTCCGAAGCAGTGAGTTTTCTTTTTCTTCTCGTGAGTTCATAAGTCATTCGCCCGCCTGACATAATCCTTCCCCATTTGTCAAAGGATTCGACATCATACGCGGCCTGTGCTCTGCCGTCCATAAACAGCTGCAAGGGTGTTTTTCCGGTTTCCGGATCGGGATTCTGTCCCCAGGCAATAAAACCTCCTTCCGTCCAGTAATTGAACATGTTTCCTTTTAATTCATTGTCCCGGATGAACTGACAGGCATCAAAAGGTTTGGCGTGCGAGGCGGTCATTCTCATAAATACTGATGTTAACCGCTCATCGGTATGCCACGGATCTAAATATACGTATTTAAATTTCAGTCCCCAGACAACACCAAAGATCAAAACCGTGCCGATGCTCATCAGGATAATGATTCTTTCCGTCGACCGAGTGATGGGATACTCCTTTAATACTTTTCGCTGCGCAAGGCTTTTGACGGCAGATATATTTCTGATCATCTGGTCGATCAGCATGGCTATGATCGGGCAGGCCGCATAAGCGGCAATCGTAATGAATCGCCGTGACCTTATAGCCATGTAAATCGTCATAACCGCGATGACGATTAAGGTAATATCGATGTTAGGCGGTGAATAGCCGTTTTGTGTCTGTTCTTTCCGTTTTCTGAGTTCGTTATTAACTGTTTTGGCATTTATCAGCATAACGATCGTCCATGCGATTAAAACGCCCCATGCAATGATATACATGTAAAGAAACGGTCTTGAATCGCCCACGGGATTGTCGAATTCAAAAGCAGGATGCCATTCGTTGACATTTCTCCACATTTCTGCATTCTCGCTGACACTGATGATAAAAGTATGAGTGAAATTTGTCAGATGAAAGGGATTGAAGATAACGGAACCCAAAAAAGCCGCGAAACTCGCCCCCGCCGCGTGTATCAGGCCGGATCTGTCAAGGCGGAATAAACGTTCCTGTTTGGCGGTGATGACATAACCCAAAACGACAAG